>DATLTW010000075.1:0-96958 GCA_035533495.1 Acidimicrobiales bacterium
GAGGACAACGTGCTCAACGTCGCGGTCACGTTGCGCGACTCGAATCGCGTGATCGGCGACTTCATGCTTCGATGGAGCGAAAACGAACATCGACAGGGTGAGATGGGTGGTTCATTGCATCCAGAGTTTCACGGCCAGGGCGTCGCCAGTGAGGTCTACGCCGAACTGCTCGTCATCGGCTTCACTGACTATGACCTACACCGGATCGTCGGACGCTGTGACGCCAGAAACGCGGCCTCGGTGCGCTCACTCGAAAAGGTTGGGCTCAACGTCGAGGCCCGCTTCATCGAGAATGAGTTTCGTCAAGGGCGAGTGGACCGACGAGATCGTGATGGCCATTCGAAAGAGCGAATGGTCAGCGCGCCTCGACACGTCGACAACCTAAAGGCCGGGTCACCTCGGCCCGTGGGTGAACATCACCGAGTCCCGCCGCCTAAGGTCAGCCCGAGGAATATCGATGCCACTATTGCGCGAGGTCAAGGATCAGTTGGGTTCTTCCTACCTCTTGGATCACGCGGACAATCCCGTCGAGTGGCGAACCTGGGGTGACGACGCCCTCGAAGAGGCGGCGCGCTTGGACCGACCGATCTTTCTCTCGGTGGGCTACGCGGCGTGTCACTGGTGTCACGTCATGGCCCACGAATCCTTCGAAGATCCCGATATTGCGCGCCTGTTGAACGAATATTTCGTTCCCGTCAAGGTCGATCGCGAGGAACGACCCGACGTTGACGCGCTCTATATGGCCGCGACCCAACTCGTCGCGGGACACGGCGGCTGGCCGATGTCGGTCTTTCTCTTGTGCGACGGACGGCCCTTTATGGCCGGTACGTACTACCCCCCGAGCGACCGGTCAGGCCAGGTGGGCTTTCCTCGGCTGCTGAACGCGATACACGGGGCCTGGATGGAACAGCGCGAGGTGATTGAGCGCCAAGCGGCCGAACTCTCGAGTGCGCTCGCGCGTGAGGTTCACTTCGTCGATCATCTCGCACCGTTTCACGAGACACTCGATCTAAGCGCCGTTCGTCGACACTTGCGTGATGAACTCGTCGCCCAGGTGGACGCTGTCGGCGGCTTTGGCCCCGCCCCGAAATTTCCCCGGCCCAGCTTCGTCGAAGCCTTGCTGGAGTTCGATGACGAAACGACCCGAGCCGCGATAACGCGCACCCTCGAGGCGATGTCGCGAGGCGGTCTCTTCGATCACTTCGGCGGCGGCTTCGCACGTTACAGCGTCGACGACCAGTGGCACGTGCCCCACTTTGAAAAGATGCTCAGCGATCAGGCCCTCCTGGCCCGCTGCTATCTGCGGGCCAGCCGCGTCATGGTCCGTCCGGAGTGGCGTGAGGTGGCTCTGGCGACCCTCGGTTTCGTCGCCAGAGACTTGGGGGTGGGTGACGGATACGCCTCCTCGCTCGACGCGGACGCCGGCAACGTCGAGGGGGCGCACGTGACGTGGACCCCAAGCGAGGTCAACGACGTGCTCCGCGACGCCGGGTACGCGCACGTGTCGGTCCCGGTGCTGACACGTTGGAGAATCGAATCCCCTGGCGCGTTCGAAGGTCGATCCATTCCCCGATTAAGCGACGGCGAACCCTTCACCACGCCAATGGCGCTCGCCAGCGCCCAGGGCGCGTTAACGGAGCGCCGCGCGGCCCGCGTACAGCCGGCCCGCGATGAAAAAATTGTCTTGGAGTGGAACGCGATGATGGCCTCGGCGTTTCTCGCCAGCGACGATGAGCGGTATTCAACCCTCGGCGTCGATCTCTTGCACGCCCTGGGCGACTCGCACTTCGTGGGCGGCGTGTGGTGGCGAACTCAGCACCACCAGGCCCACGCCACCGCCAGCGACGTCGCCTGGCTCGCCGACGCGATGGTCGACGCCTTTGAGTTCAGCGGCGACGCGCAGTGGCTCACGAGGTCTCACGAACTCGCTCACTACCTCCTTGACCACTACTGGGACGGTCCCCGGCCGAGCGCGGCCTCGCCCCACCAGGGTGGTGGGGTCTTTAGCCAGAGCGATCTGGTGCGCGACCTCTCCACGAGACCCAAGGAGATCTTTGACGGCGCGACGCCTTCGGCCCACGCGCTCGCCGCGCGATGCTTGGCGCGAGTGGCCCTGTGCCGAGGAGACCATGAGTTGTTGCTCGGGGCCCAGCGGCTCGTCGAACTCGCGGGCACGATATTGGTGAGTCATCCAAGCGCCGTACCGGACCTCGTGGCGGCGGCCGGTTTCGCCCTCGGTGGCGTGGAAGTTGTGATTCCCGGCGTTCAAGGCGAGCTGGCCCATCACGTACGATCGATGGCGATGCCGCGCACCGTCATGATCACCGGCTCGGGACCGTTGGCGCTCTTGGCTCAACGTGAAGAGGGCCTGGCCTACGTCTGTCGCGCGGGCGCGTGCCAGCTGCCGGTGGCGAGCGTCGAGGCGCTCGAGGGCGAACTTCGTCGGGCCCTGCTCGCGTGAATCTCCTCGGTCGCGACAGCGCCACGCGGGCCACGAAGCGACTCGTCGCGCGCACGCCCCCTCGGGCCTCGGTGGACTTAACCGGAGGCTCGATGGTCCACGGACTCGTCTTGGGTTCGACGAACGAATCAACCACGATCGTCGACCTCGCGAGTCAGGCCATCGTTCGTTGGCGCGTGCCCTGGCCCGCCAACTTAGAGACGGATCTCGCGGCCTTCGACGTGGTCGAAGGCCAACTGGCCGAGAACATCGAACGCGACGACCTCGCCCAGCCCGAAGCCGTCACCCTGGCCGATCTCCCGCGACGCCTGGGCACGTACCGGGGCCGTCGCGTGCGCGCCTGGCTCGAACGTCTCGCCAGTCCCGCCGACGGACCCCTCTTTGGCTTTCGCGGCCCCAGCGCGCCGTACTGGGAGTTTCGCGGCGAGCGCCCCAGCGTGGCGCTGATCGCGGCGGACCGGGGTCCCCAACTGCTTCGCCGACCCGACGACGGCTCGACGTGGGTGCGTTTTGGCTGGTTCGGCGACGACGTGTGGCTGCTCTGTGAGGACGCGCACGCCATTCGAACGATTGAGGCGACTCGGCGGACGTCGCTCGCGGGAAAAGACCTCTCCAACGCCCTGGGCTTTCGCCCGACGTACGTGTTGACGACGCTCTCGCGACCCCTGGACGGACACTGCTACAAGAGCTGCACGGGACTGCTGCCGCGCGGCTGAGAGGCTACTTGGGCAGTTTGCCGGTGGCGAGGGCCTCGGCCATCGCCCAACCAAAGACCACCAGACGCTGGCCCTTGTCGGGCTTGACGCCCTTAAAGAAGCTGTCCGCGCCCTCGGGGATGACCCCTCTCGAGGCGACGTAGTCGAGTCCCCCGACCGGCCCCGGACTGACCGTCATGACGAAGGACTTGTCGTCAATGGACTTCTCAGAACCGAATCGCTTCGCGAGGCGGCGGCCCCACGCCCGGTCTTCGCCGGTCGGTCGGTAGCCCAGACGCGGCACGACGTCGTCGAGTCCCGTGAAGGCGCGATAGCCGTCCGGTGAGGTCAATCGAGCGCCCAGCAGCACGTCCTCATCAGGGAAAGCGAGCAGGGCGCGACGAAACTGGTCGTGCAGAATGGTCTTGAGCGTCTGGTCGGACTTCGCGTTTCGATCCACGAGCAACAGCCCGACCAACAACGACGGCGTGCCGCCGATGCGCTCCAGGGTGCAAAACGAGTAGCCGCGAAGTTTCTTCCCTTCACGCACGTGGGTCACGAGTACCCACTCCTCACGCTGCTTGGAGAGAAAGCCGATGTCAAAGTTGGGCTCTCGGTCAACGCAGAGGTCGGCCATTTCGGCGAGCTCAACGTCACTGAGGGCAGTCGTGTCTTTTGTGGTGACCGTCATTGCCATAGGAAACCATTCTACGGCGATTCACGACCCCCTAAATCGCCTCTACGCTTTGATGACGTTTCGACCAAATTCCGAGCGCAGATCGCCGACAACACTAGGGATGTTGACGTTGAAGGCGTCACCGAGACGAAAGACCTTTCCGGCCGATCCGGTGTCCACGACCACGGGTGAGGATCCGGGGTAACGCGTCAATATCTCTCGTAACGTGGCGATCGAACGTTGCGTGAGGTCTTCGGGGCGAAGCGAAAGGCGTAGTTCGGCCCCGGCACGTTCGGCGTGGAAGCGTTCCACGTCCACGGCGCTAAAGCGCAGTTCCTCTTCGGTGTCACTGAGGCGAACCTTGATCAACACCACGTTGTCCTTGACGAGAAAGCCGCTGAACCTCTCAAAGGCCGCCACCGAAAAGTTGATCTCCATCGACGCGCCGAGGTCCTCTAATATCACCCGCGCGTAGAGCTTGTTGGCTTTGGTCTGGCGCACTTGTACCTCAGAGAGAATGCCCCCGACGGTGACGGCTTTGCCGTTACGCGATATCTCCTCGGCCCGCTCTCGTACCGCCAGCACCGAGCCGTCGGTGCGGGCCCCGAGCGCGGCGCCAATCTCGTAGAGCGGATGATCAGAAACGTAAGTGCCGAGCATCTCTCGTTCAAAGTCGAGCTTGACCGACTGCTCAAATTCGAGGTCGGCGAACGCAACGTCCGTGCCCTCCCAGTCACTTTCGGTTCCGTCCCCAAAGGCCGCGAAGAGCGTGGTAATCCCCAGCGAGAGGTCCTTGCGACGAGCGAGCGTTACTTCAATGACCTCGTCGACCTTTAACAAGAAACCCAGGCGGCTCACGCCGAGCGAGTCGAAAGCTCCCGCCTTGATCAGGGATTCCATGGTGCGGCGATTCAACACCATCGGGTCGACTCGTCGAACGAAGTCATGGACACTGCTGAAGGGGCCACGGGCTTCGCGCTCATGAACGATCTTTTCGACCAGCGCTTCACCGACGTTACGTACCGCGGCCATCCCGAAGAGAATGGTCGAGTCCGAGGTGAGGGACGGCGCGTAATCTGAGTAGGACTCGTTCACGTCGGGCACGCCCACCGTGATGCCCATTTGACGAGCTTCGTTGAGATAGACCGCGGCCTTGTCCTTGTCGTCTCGAAACGACGTCAGCAATGCCGCCATGTACTCCACCGAGTAGTTGGCCTTCAGCCACGCGTTCTGATAAGCGATGAGCCCGTAGCCGTACGCGTGGCTCTTGGGAAACGCGTAGTCGGCGAAGGGTTCGATCTTGTCAAAGATGTCGTTGCCGAGTTGGCGACCGTACCCTTCGCGTTCGGCGCCGTCGACGAACTTGGCGCGTTGGGCGCGAATCATCTCGCGAATCTTCTTCGAGCAGGCCTTGCGCAGGTCGTCCGCTTCGGTCATCGAAAAACCGGCGATCGTGGTAGCGACGCGCATGATGTCCTCTTGGTAGATCATCAGTCCGTAGGTCTCGGAAAGTATCCCTTCGAGGTCCGCGTGATCGTAACTCACGTTCTGGCGCGCGTTCTTACGATCGGCGTAATCGTTGTGCACGTTCTCGCTTAAGGGACCGGGTCGATACAACGCCACCAACGCCGCGACGTCATCGAAGCTCGTCGGCGCCAGACGGCGCATGAGTTGACGCATCTTGTCACCCTCGAGTTGAAAAATGCCGATCGAATTGCCTTGTCGCAGCATGTCAAAGACCTTGGGGTCGTCGAGCGCGACGTGATCGATGTCAAGCTCCACCCCGTGACGACGTCGAACGTGTTCCAAGGTGCGCTCGATGATCGCCAGGTTACGCAGTCCCAAGAAGTCCATCTTCAACAAACCGAGTTTCTCGATGGCCGTCGCGTCGTACTGGGTCACAATCGGCGCGCTCTCCGCCGGCGCGTTGGGGCTGGCCTTTCGCTGCACCGGCACGTACTCGAGCATCGGTTCTTTCGTGATCACGACGGCCGCGGCGTGGATGCCGTCTTGGCGACGCTTGTCCACGAAACCTTTGGCTACGTCGACCACGTGCTTCACCTCGACGTCGCCGTTGTAGAGCGCGCGAAGTTCCGCGGCGTCGCCGTAACGGCCCTCGTAACCGATCGTCGGGGTGAAGCAAGCCGCGAGGGGAAGGTCCTGTCCCATCACCAACGCCGGCATCGCCTTGGCGATCTTGTCGCCCAACTGGGGCGGATACCCAAGAACACGGGCGGCGTCGCGCACCGCGGCCCGGGCCTTGATGGTGGAGAAGGTCACGATCTGTGCGACGTGATCCGAACCGTATCGATCGGCGGCGTAGCGAATCATGTCACCGCGATATCGCTCATCGAAATCCATGTCGATGTCGGGCATCTGGCGGCGCCCGGGGTTGAGGAAACGTTCGAAGATCAGTCCGTAACGCAGAGGGTCAATGTCAACAATTTTCAAGCAGTACGCGACGCAACAGCCCGCCGATGAGCCGCGCCCGGGGCCAACACGAATCCCCTTTTCGTGCGCGTGGCGGATGATATCCCACACGACCAAAAAGTAATCCGAGAGGCCGATGTTGGCAATGGCGCCCAGTTCGTAATCGAGTCGCGCGCGTATTTCGTCACTGAGCGTGTCACCGTAACGATCTCGAGCCCCCTGGTAGGTCAACTCGCGCAGGTACGTGGTGGCGCCATCTTGGTGCGACCCGTGCGTAAACGCTTCGGGCAAGGGGAACTCGGGCAGGGCGTCGTTGTCGAATTCAATCGTGACGTCGGCCCGTTCGGCGATTAGCAACGTGTTGTCACAGGCCTCGGGGACTTCACGAAAGAGGTAGCGCATCTCCGCGGCGGACTTGAGGTAGTGCTGATCGCTCTCAAAACGAAACCGATCGGGATCGGCCACGCGAGAACCGGTACCAATGCATAACAGGGCGTCGTGCATCTCGGCGTCCTCGTGGCGCACGTAGTGAAGGTCATTGGTCGCCAGGAGCGGTGCCCGCAGATCACGAGCGACGAGCAGCAGCTGAGGGTTCGTCCTTTGTTGGGCGGCGAGGCCGTGATCCTGGAGTTCGATATAGAAGTTCTCGCGACCAAAGATGCTCTGGAGGCGTCCCGCGAGTTCGAGCGCCTTGGCGTAATTGTCCTGGAGTAGCGCTTGGAGCACGACGCCACCAAGACAGCCCGAAGTCGCCACGATGCCCTTGGCGTGACGTTCCAAAAGATCCCAGTCCAGTCGGGGCTTGTAGTAGTAGCCCTCGAGAAAGGCCAGCGAGGCGAGCTCTCGTAGGTTCCGATAGCCCTCGTTCGAGACGGCGAGCAACGTGAGGTGGTGATAGAGCTTCTGTCCGCCCTCGGTGTCACCACCGGTGTCGTCGATTTTGCCTCGGCGCGCCGGGCGATCGAAACGCGAGTTCGCGGCCATGTACGCCTCGAGTCCAATGATGGGTTTCAACCCGTTTTGGCGACACGTCTCGTAAAAATCGATCACGCCGTACAAGTTGCCGTGGTCGGTGATGCCAAGGGCACTTTGACCGTCAGCCTTGGCGGCCAACACCAACTCTTCGACGCGCGCGGCACCGTCGAGCATCGAATACTCGGTGTGGTTGTGGAGATGGACGAAGCCCTCAGCCATCGGCCCAACCCCTCCTTCGGCACCGCCTAGAACTACACGAATGGGATTTGCACCTTAGTGCCTCCGCGCAGGTCAACACGTAATACCCCTAGAGATAAGTGCCGGCGCGTGGATCGCCCGCACCGGGCGCCAGCGAGCGATCGCGCATCTTTTCGAGTTGCGCCGCCGCGGCGGCCTGTTGGGCGAACAGGGAAGCTTGAATGCCGTGAAAGAGACCTTCGAGCCATCCCACGAGTTGGGCCTGGGCGATGCGCAACTCTGACTCCGACGGGACGTCGGCGCTAAAGGGGATCGCCATTCGACTGAGCTCTTCGCCGAGATCGGGCGACAGTGCCCCCGAGAGCTCCCGGATCGAGGTTTCGTAGATCTCGCGTAGTCGCGTGCGACCCGCTTCGTCAAGGGGCGCACTACGCGCCTCGTCGAGCAGCGACTTCACCATGGATCCGATGCGCATGACCTTCGCGGGTTGACTTATGTAGTCGGAGTTTTCGTCATCGGCCTGCTCGCCGGTCTCGCCCGGGGCGAGAACCTCGTCGGGATTCACTGTTACGTTGTCGTCATTTTTTTCTGCCACCATTGCAGTGTGCCAGACAAATTCGCCCTACGTGCACACCAAGGTGGAGACACCGGGGTCCTAGATAAGATGGCCCCGTGAGAGTGTCGACACGGGGGGACTACGCCAGCCGAGCGCTGTTGAGTTTGGCCCTTCGCGACAATCACGGTTCGCCCACGTCCGTTCGTGACCTCGCCGAACGCACCGGTCTCCCCCAGCCCTATTTAGAACAGATCCTGTTAAGTCTGAAGGGCGCGGGACTTGTTCGCTCCAAGCGCGGCGTGGGCGGGGGCTACGTTCTCGCCCGCACGTCAGAGTCGATTACCTTGGCCGAGATTGTCGCGGCCGTCGACGGACCGATCGCGGCGGGCGACTTCGGCGAGCCCCACCAAGACGGCGCCTGCGATCACGAGGGCCAGTGCGTCTTGCTCGGTGTTTGGGCCGACGTCGGCAATCACATGCGCGAGCACCTGGCGAGTTTCACCTTGGCCGATATGGTCGATCAGGCCCGGGGTGGCAAGCCGGTGGC
Source organism: Acidimicrobiales bacterium (assembly GCA_035533495.1). Taxonomy (GTDB): domain Bacteria; phylum Actinomycetota; class Acidimicrobiia; order Acidimicrobiales; family RAAP-2; genus RAAP-2. The sequence continues at coordinate 8,539 of DATLTW010000075.1, forward strand.
CCGCACCCACAGCGGCTGATGAGGGAGCGCCCGGGGATCTTGCGCGGGGCTTGAAAACTCCTTTACCTCGTGGTAAATTAGTAAGGCGTCCATAGGAGAAATACCCCGCCGAGGACGAATCGGCTTTGTGCCCCCCGTAGACAAGGAGATTGCAGTGAATACCACCCCCCGCCGATCGGCAGTGAACACCAACGACATGCTGGGTCTTTTGATGCGTGACCTGGACCGATACCCCATGCCGAATTACGACGAACAAGTCGAACTCGCCAAGCGCGTCACCGCTGGCGACGAGGAAGCCAAAAAGCAGATGGTCGCCGCCAACCTTCGCCTGGTCCTTCACTGGGCCCGGCGATACCAGGATCGCGGCGTCGAGATGGTGGACCTCGTCCAAGAGGGAACCTTTGGACTACTGCGCGCCGTGGAGAAGTTCGATTGGGAGCGCGGCTTTAAGTTCTCCACCTACGCCACGTGGTGGATCCGCCAAGCGTTACAGCGCGCCGTCCAACAGCACGGTCGCACGATTCGCATTCCCTTAGAAGTCGGTGAGCAACTCCAGCGCCTGGAAGCCACGAGCGCCGAGTTGACTTCGTTGCTCGGACGCAAACCAACCGACCCCGAACTCACCGAAGCGACCGGCATGTCCAAGGCCGAACGCGAGAACCTCAAAGGCCTCGCCGGCGTCACCGCCAGCCTGGATCAGCCAGCTTCCTCGGATTCGGCGACGACTTTGGGCGACCTCGTAGCGCCGAGTCAACACGACTGGGTCAGTGACATCGAACAGACGATGATGAACGACCAGCTGCACGGTGCCCTGACGAAGTTGACCGAACTCCAGCGTGACGTCTTGTCGCTGCGCTTTGGCTTGAACGGCACGACGCCCCTGTCACTGCAGGCGACCGCTACGAAGATGGATATCGGGGTGCGTCGGGTGCGCCGAGCCGAAGACGAGGCGCTCGCTATTTTGCGCGACGACTCCAACGTGCTCGCCGCCCACGAGGTGGCTTAAAGTCCGAGGCCCGAAGGGGTCAGGGCCGCGAGGTCCGAGGGCAACGCGGCGTGGGTGACGACGCGTTCTTTGGTTCGCGGGTGAAGAAAAGCCAGTGACGTCGAGTGCAAAAAGACTCGCTCGTCCGAGAGTCGCGTGTCGCGCCGGTGTCCGTAACGGAGGTCGTTGACGATCGGGTGGCCGATGGTCGCCAGGTGAACGCGAATTTGATGCGTGCGACCGGTCTCGAGGGTGAGGCGTAGCAGCGTCGCGGCGTGGGGCCGCTCGACGCGCACGATCACTTCGTAGTTGGTCCGCGCGCTTCGGCCGTCCGATCGCACCACCATCAAGGTGGGCGTGCGAGCGGAACGGCCAATCGGCGCGTCGACGACGCCGCGCGCTTCGCTGACGTGACCCTCCACCATGCCCAGGTACGTTCGCTCCATCACTCGCTCGGTTAATTGAGCGCTGAGCGAGCGGAAACCCTCGGGGGTCTTGGCGACAACCAAGAGGCCCGACGTTCCCTTGTCGAGACGGTGCACGATGCCCGGGCGCGAAGGGGGGCAGAGCCTCTCGACGCTGAGTTGATGAATCTGAGGGTAACGCGCGAGTAGTCCGGCCACCGTGGTGCCCTCGCGCTGGCCGGCGCCGGGGTGCACGACCTGGCCGGGTGGTTTATTTACCACGACAAAGTCCTCGTCATCGAGGACCACGTCGAGCGCGACCGACGGATCGGGGGCCACGTCGTCGCTCGGGCGCGGTGGCAGTACCGCGACGAGACGTTGACCTTCCTCTAAGGGCGTCGAGGGCTTAAGGACGACCTTGTCATTGACACTCACGGCGCCGCTCGTTAACACGGCGTGGGCCTCGGCGCGCGAGAGCCCGGTCAGCATCGAGAGCACGCGATCGACACGAAGGTGGTCCAGGGCCCCGGGAACGTACAGGTCGAGGAGTTCGCCGTCGAAGGCGTCACGACCGTCGAACTCGCTCATCGCGCCACCAGCTTGTCCCCTCGCAGGGCCGCCACCAACAGCACAACAAAGCCCACGGTGATCGCGGCGTCGGCCAGGTTGAAGACTGGAAAGGAGGACACGGCGATGAAGTCCGTGACCCGGTGTGGCGTGGCCGCCAAACGATCGATCACGTTGGCGAGTCCTCCGCCAATCAAGAGACCAAAGCCCAAGGCCGGGGCGCCCCGTCGCGCCCGCACGCCCACGGCCACGACGGCCAGGGCCACGAGAACGGTGGCGATCGTCGCCACGAGTGGACCCGAACGATCAATTGAGAACGAAACGCCGGCGTTGTACTGAAGTCGCCACCATACGAAACCCACGACGTGAACGGCGTGGGTGGCCAGGGCCCGTCGCGCCCACACCTTGGTCAGCGAGTCCAGCACGGTGACCACCAGGGCCACCGCGATGACCGTGTAGTTGAGACGAAGGGCTAGACGCTGGCGCGGCACGACACGCAGGTGAATACGGGCAACTGCGCGCGAAGTCGGGGCTGGGAGATGGCTTCGTAGCACTCGTCACAGCGACCGTAACTGCCGTCATCAATTCGAGAGAGGGCGACGTCGATTTCGTCCACCTTGAGGCGAAGCGCCGTCGCGAACTCCTTGAGCTGATCGCGTTGAATATCCGACGCGACGCTACTGCCGTCTTCGTCGTCGTATTCCAATCGTTCGCGGTCAACCAACATCTCGTTGGCTTCCGATTCACTCACCACGATCTGTGCGTTCGTCGCCTCCCGGGTCACCAGGAGCAGACCGCGCAGCTCTTCTAAGAAAGCCGTGTCGTTGGCGTAGGGCTTGGAGTGCATCTTGCGTTCCAGCGCTTCGAGACGCTTACGCTCCTCGGCGTCACGGCGCTCTTGCCGCTTTCGCTCCTCGGCGTCACGGCGCTCAATCTCGCGCAGTTTGCGCAGTTTCTCCACCTCGATCGCCTTGCGCTTAGCTTCGATCTCGCGTTGCTTCTTCGCCTCAATAGCGGCCTTCTCTCGCGACTTTCGAAGTACCTCGCGCTCCTTGGCGGCGATCTTGGCTTTCGCGTCGTGCTCTTTCTTGGCCCGGGCGGCGGCCAACGCGCGCGCCTTTTGGGCCGCGACCGAGGCCTTCGCGCGCGCGCGGGCCTTGAGTTCGCGCTCCTTCTTCGCCCTAGCGACGGCTTGGGCGCGTTGACGGGCCAACGCCTTTTGGGCCGCGGCCTTCACTCGAAACTCTCTCTCCTTCTTCGCCTTGGCGACGGCGAGCGCCTTCGACTTCTTTAGCGCGACGGCCTTCTGGGCCGGATTCAAGGATCTGATTTTTTTCGCCGTCGCTTTCTGCACGGACTTCTTCTTATCGGCGCGCTTTTTTATCGGAGTCCTTCTCGTGGAACTCTTCTTGACCACTTTCTTCGCGGTGCGCTTGGTCGTCGGCGCCTTCTTCGAACGAGCAGGCGCCCGCTTTTGAGGGGTCTTTTTGACTACTTTTTTCGCGGTGCGCTTGGTCGTCGGCGACTTCTTAGTGGCTTTTGTAGCGCGAACATTGGACGCGCTCTTATTCGCCGCCCCCCGTTTGATTGTGGCCTTCTTCAAGGCTTTCGTGCTCGTCGGCATGCTTAACTCCTCGGGTTCCTAAGAACAAGTGCCCGCCGACACTAGCAGTCGAAACTCGAGTTACGGACGTTCGTCGCGAGAAGCTTGATCGAAATTCAGAACTTGACCAATGGTGGGCTGGGACGAGACCGGGGCCGGCGCCGGTGGTGGGGTCTCGAGTGGACGCGGCGTCACGGGGGGACGCGACGCCGGCGCGAGGCGCGACGTCGCCGCGGCGGGGGCCGGCGGAGCTGAGGGGGCTGAAGGAACGGGCGCACCTTGTCGTGAACCGCCCGCCTGCAAGGACGTCTCAACCCACCGAGTGAACTCCGCCAGAACCTGCGCTATACGCGCGCGCTCGGACTGGAGCTGATGGGCCAAGGTGTCCACGTCCTCACTCAGGCGTTGCTTTAGACCGTTCAGTCGATTCACTTCGTCTTCGGCCCGACCTCGCGCTTCGGTCACAATCTCTCGTGCACGCTCTTGGGCGGCGACGGTAAATTCGCGCGCCTTCGCCTCGGCCTCTTGCTGGGCCTGATCGATGAAGCGCTGGGCGAGAGCGATCATGGACGTTACCTGTTCGGCGTCGGCCACGCCACCGGTTCGAATCGCCGGCGCGCTGGGCGCGCTGGGCGCGCTGAGGGGACTTGCACCTCTCGCGTCGAGCTGGCTTATTCGTTCCGCGGCCTGACGGAGCTGTTGACGTTGCTGTTGGGCGAGGTCTCTGAGTTGGCGAACCTCGAGCGAGAGTCGCTCGAGAAACTCGTCAACTTCGTCGACGTTATAGCCCTTGAGACCGACCTTAAAGGCCACCGAATCGATGGCGTCAAGAGCCGAAAGTGCGTTATCAGTGCTGTCCATGCAGCCACCCTACTGCTCGAAGCGCGACGCGGTCGGGGATTTCGAACTCAGATGATGACGTTGATCACTTCGAGCGCGACCACGGCCACCAGCACCGACAAGTCGATGCCCACTCCCCCGAAGTTCGGTCGTGGCAGGATCGATCGCAAGGGACGCAACACCGGCTCAGTGAGCCGCGCCAAGACCCGCTTCGTGGCGGCCAGCGCGCCGTCGTTATTCGTGCTCGGAAGCCAACTCAAGAGGGCCGCGATAATCAATATCCAGATATAGAGCGTGATTATGTCGTGGAGAAGAATCATGCCTGGTCGTAGCTGCGATAGTTCGCCGCGCGCAGGCGCTCTTTCGTCTCAGCGCTGACGTGCATGCCCTGGGGGCTCACCAGATAGACGCCGCGAATGAGCATCTCGATCTTGGCGTTCAACGCGTACGCCGTGCCGGCGGTGAAGTCCACCAGCCGTCGCGCGAGCCCCGGGTCGACGTCAAGGGTCGTGAGCACGACCGCCCGATTCGCGCGCAGGAGATCGGTAATGCGACGTGAGTCGTCGTACGTGCCCGGCGCGACCACGGCCACGTCTCGATCGGGGGCGAATGACGAGAGGTTTCGCGACGCGTTGGGGTTCGCGACGGGACGAATGCGTGACGCGCCGTTCTCGCCCTCGAGTACCGAAATCGAGCTCATGCGCCGTGGCCCGGACGAACCGGGCGCACGAAAGGGCGACGGGTTCGCCGGTTGAGTGGGGAAGGTTCGTGCGACCGACGCCGGCGTCGGCGACCACTCCGGTTCGATCTCGTCGGGTTGATCGGAGAAGGGCCGAGGCGAAGTGCTCGGTCCGTATTCGCCGTAATCGTCTTCGACCAGACCCAAAAACCCGAGAAATCCCCGTAACTTTTCTTTCATCCACTTCTCCTTGGCGACGGCGCCCAGAACTATGTTAGGTCAGGCGGCTCTCGCTCGACCGAGGCCCAAAGAGCGCACGGCCCAGACGGACCTCGGTGGTACCGAGTTCGCAGGCCAGCTCTAGATCGTCGCTCATCCCCATCGAGCGCTCCGCGAGACCCCACTCGTTGGCCAACGCGTTCGTGCCCGCGAAGGCCCGCCGGGTCGCCTCTTCGCCCCTTGGCGCCACCACCATCAGTCCGCGCACGTTCAACTCGAGCGCTCTGGCTCGTCGCACGAGCTCCCCCACCTCACCGGGCGCGACGCCGTTACGCCCCCGGTCCTCGCCGTAGTCCACCTGCACGTCGATGACCTTGCCCGGCGCCAACGCCGCGATGCGCTCGAGCTCCTTGACGCGCGCGACGCTGCTGAGTACGTCGGCGCAACGCACCACGCGCGCGATCTTATTGGACTGCAGCGAACCAAGAAAGTGCCACGAGGCCCCCGCCGCGCTCGTGGTGCGTCGCTTCTCGCAAAGTTCGTCCGCGTAGTTCTCGCCAAAACTCGTGACGCCCAGGGCGAGCGCCGCCGCCACGTACTCGACGCCAAACGTCTTGGTCACCGCGACCACACGCACACTCGCGACGTCGCGTCCGCTGGCTTGAATTCGCTCGGCAACGCTCGCCAAGTTGGCGCGTACGCGCTCGAGGAGCTCCGCGTTATCGAAGGAAGCTGGGGAGGTCGTCATCGCCACCGACGTCAAAGAAGTCATCGCCGGTGGACGTGAAGATGTCACTGCGCGGACCTTCGGTCATCGACGGCTGACTCGTCGTGCTCTTGGCGGCGCTTTGGTCGAAACCGGCCGCGATCACCGTCACGCGCACCGTCTCGCCAATGGAGTCGTCGATCACACTGCCAAAGATGATGTTCGCGTCGGGGTGGGCTACCGAGTGAATGATCTCCGCCGCTTGGGTGACTTCGCTCAAGGTCACGCCCGATCCCCCAACGATGTTCATCAAGATCCCGCGCGCGCCGTCGATGGACGCTTCGAGCAGTGGCGAGGTGATGGCGGCGCGCGCGGCGTTGACCGCGCGCCCTTCACCGGTCGAACTCCCCACACCCATGATGGCCGTGCCGGCGTTGCGCATGATGGTGTTCACGTCGGCGAAGTCAGTGTTGATCAGCCCGGGCACGGTGATGAGATCGGTGACCCCGCGCACCGCCGAGAGCAGGACGTCGTCGGCGATCTTGAAGGCGTCGAGCATCGAGGTGTCCGGCGCCGTCACCGAGAGCAGCCGGTCGTTGGGGATCACGATCAACGTGTCCACCTTGTCGCGCAGGGACTGGATCCCCTTTTCGGCCTGGGTCGCTCGACGCTTGCCCTCAAAGGCGAAGGGGCGCGTCACCACGCCGATTGTCAAAATGCCCAAGGCGCGCGCTATCTCGGCGACCACCGGCGCGGCCCCGGTGCCCGTGCCGCCCCCCTCACCGGCGGTGATAAAGACCATGTCGGTGTCCTTGAGGGCCTCTTCAATTTCACCGCGGTGATCTTCGGCCGCCAATCGGCCGATTTCGGGGTCGCTGCCCGCGCCCAGTCCGCGCGTGAGATCACGACCGATATCAATCTTGAGATCCGCTTCACTGAGCAACAACGCTTGGGCATCGGTATTGGCCGCGATGAACTCGATGTTCTTCAGACCCGAAGTGATCATCCGATTCACCGCGTTCGCGCCGCCCCCACCCACGCCAATTACTTTGATCACGGCGTGGTAGTTGCTCTGATTAAGGCTCATGGGCTCCCCTTGGCTTTGTATCCATTGTTACCGCCTTCGCGGGGGCGGCGTGGCGAACAGTCACTGAAGGCTAGTCAGTGCCTACAGCATGGTCAAATGGCCCCGATTTACGACTTCGGCGGCGTCACCGCTAACTCATCGGGCACCGAGACGTCAACGACGTCGCCCGGCACGAGGGTGCTGTGCGCGATCACCGACGCGATGGCGACGAACTTGGCGTGAAGATTCTGCGCGGGCCCGAGCACAAAACTCACCGGCGTGGTCATCTTGAGCGTGACGTCCCCCTGCGCGTCCTCGGTGATCACCGAGACCTGGGAGCTAAAAGCCCGGGGCAACTGGCTCGCCACGTAGGCCGCGCCCCGTCCGGCCCGCTCAAAGGGCCAGGTGGTGCGTAGGGGGTGCAGGTACGAAAGCGTGGGCAGATTCACCGTCCGCGGGGCGGGGCCGAGGGCACGCCCGGCGTCGTCAACGAACTCAAGCACGTGCGCGGCGTTAAAGGCAACGGCCACCGCCACGCTTTCGTGCACGTTCACCACCACCGAGTTCGGCCAATGCTTCGTGACCTGAAGGGCGCTGATCCAGGTGAAGGCGGCGAGGTTCTTCTCGATCGTGGCGCCGTTCACGCCAATCATCGCCGGGTGGCTCGCCAGACCCGACGCCGCCAACACCGCCGCCGCCGACTCGTGGCGAAGCCCCACGAAGGTGACGTGTTGGACCCGAAAGTACGACTGGTGCAAGGTCCACTGCGCGCCGAGCGCGAGCGCCGTGACGGCCAGCCCGAGGCTGAGCGTCCACTTGGTGAGTCGACGGAGTCGACGCCGGGGCCGGGCGACGCGCTCGTTCTTCGCGCGCGCGGCCCGTGGCGGGACGTGGCTCGAAGCGCGGCGCGCGCGCGGCGCGCGCGGCGCGACGAGGGTGCCGCGCCGGCCACTCACGGCGTGAATCCAAATCCGACGAATCGATGTTCGCTGATCAGCGAGACGCCCGAATGTTCTCTCACCCGTTCGCGCACGAGATTGATCAGCGCGTACACGTCATCGGCGCTGCCCCCCGACTGGGCTTGAATGAAGTTGGCGTGCTTCTCGCTGACGTAGGCGCTGGCGAAGTGGAGTCCCTTGCATCCGGCCGCCTCGATGAGGCGCGCCGCGTGATCGCCGGGGGGGTTGCGAAAGACGCTGCCGCCGTTGGCGCCCCCGGGCTGGTGCTCGCGGCGCCAGCGAACGACGTCGCGCACCCGCTCTTGCGCCGCGGCCGCCTCGCCGCGCGAGAGCGCCAAGGTCACTTCGAGCACGACGTCCCCGGGGGCCAGCGCGCTCGTTCGATAACCGAGGTGCAGTTGGGCTTTGGTCCACGTCGTCACCTCGCCGGCGCGCCAGATCGCGGCGCTCTCGATCGAACCGGCCACGTCCGATCCGTGGCCACCCGCGTTCATCGCCACCGCGCCGCCAAAGGTGCCCGGCACCCCGACCGCCCACTCAAAGCCCACCACGCCCTCGCGAGCCAGTCGGCGCGCGGCGACCGGCAGGTCGAGCCCGGCGCCCGCGTCCACCCGTACGCGGTCCCCCTCGTCGCGCCAGGCCAGCGTGGCCAGTTCGCCACTGAGGTGCACCGCCAGTACCTGATGTTCGCCGTCTTGAACGAGCAGGTTCGATCCGTTGCCCACCGTCACCAGATCGAGCCCGCAGGCGTTCATCAGCGGCGCGAGCTCGGCGAGGTCACTGAGCGAAGAGAGCGTCACGAGAAGGCGCGCGCGCCCGCCCACTCGATAAGTGGTGCGAGCGCCGAGGGGCGCGTGTTGCTCAACCCTCGCTCCGCCCAGCGTCACCAGGTCGTCTAAGGCACTCACGTCACGCCACCGCCCAGCATGCCCACCACCGCACCCACGTCCCCCGCGCCCAGCACGAGGATCACGTCGCTGTCATCAACCAGGGCCTCGAGCGCGGCGACCACGCCAGCCAGCTCGGCGCGGTACGACGTGTCAATGGACGCGTCGTAGCGCGCCAGTGCGTCCGCCACGACCTCGCCGGTCACCGACGTGGGATTGGCCTCACCGGCGCTGTAGAGATTGGTCACGATGACGTGACGCGCGCCGTGAAAGGCGGGCGCGAACGCATCGAGCAGGGCCAGGGTTCGCGTGACCCGATGAGGTTGAAAGACCACCGTCACGCGTTCGTAGCCAGACGCGCGCGTGGCCTCGAGCGTCGCGGCGATCTCACCGGGGAGGTGGGCGTAGTCCTCGTAGATATCGACGCCGCGCCACGCGCCCCGATACTGATATCGCCGCGGCGCGCCTACGAAGTTCGCTAATCCCGAGACGACCGCAGCGCTCGCGATGCCGAGCGTGCGCGCCAACACCGCCGTCACCGACGCGTTGGCCACGTTGTGCGCGCCCGTGACGCGCAGCGTGATCGCCAACGTTTCGCCTTCGCCCCGGAGCACGAAGGTGGCCCGGCGACGTTCGAGGTTGAGGTCGCTGACCCGCCACTCGAGCCCCGGCGACGTCCCCACCACGACGACCTCGCGGCGAAGGGTCCCCCGCACGCGCGCCACCCCCGCGTCCTCTCCCCACACCACCACCGGCCCGACCGTGCGGGCCGCCAACTGCGCGAACGCCGCCTCCACCGCCTCGAGGTTTCGGTAGTGATCGAGATGGTCGGCTTCGACGTTCAAGAGTCCCAGCGCGTAGGGCGCCAGAGCGCCAAAGGTGCCAAAACTCTCGTCCAGCTCGACGATCAAGTCCCCCTGGCCCCAGTGGCCGTTCGCGCCCACGCCCAGCACCGGGGCGCCGAGCAACCATCCGTCGTCGCGCCCGGCCGCGAGCGAGACCTGCACCATCATCGAGGTCGCGGTGGTCTTGCCGTGCGTGCCACAGAGTCCGATGACTCGCTTCATCGTGGCCAATTCGTGCAACGCGCCCGCTCGAGTGAGCAGTGTCACGCCCTGCGCGTTGGCCGCGCGCACCTCCACGTTCTCTGGCGCCACCGCCGGAGACCAGGTCAGCACCTCGACGCCCTCGAGGTGGCGCTCGCTGTGACCGACGAAGGTGTCGATGTGGTGATCGCGCAACTCTTGCAACACCGCTGAGTCCACCGCGTCACAGCCGCTGACCGACGCGCCCATTTCGCCGAGCAACAGCGCCAAGCCACTCATGCCCGCGCCCCCGGCACCCATCACGTGCACCCGTCGGCCAGCTTGAAAGGTACTCACGGGCCCGCTCGCAGTTCGACGATGACCTCGGCGATGGCGCGCGCCGCGCCGCGGCGGGCCAACGTGCCCGCACCGAGTGACATCGCGCGCCAGGTGTGGGGCTCGATGACCCTCGCTAAGTTCTCATCCAACGCCGCACCGGTGCACTGATCGTCACGCACCTCTACCGCGCCCCCGGCGCGCACCAGCACGTCGGCATTTTTCGCCTGATGATCGCCGGGCGCCCCGGGTAGCGGCACCAAGACCGACGGGATCGACAGGGCCGTCAGTTCCGCCACGGTGGTGGCCCCGGCGCGACACACCGCGACGTCGCTCATCGCCCACAACTCGACCATGTCCGCGAAGGCGAATACTCGATAGTCGAGACCTTCGCTCGAAGGCGCGCGCGAACGAACCTTGTCGTAGTCACGCTGACCGGTCACGTGCAGGATCGCCCGATCGCCTCGCGCCGCCCACCTCAAAGCCAGTTCACTGACCGCCTCGTTCACCCGCCCAGAGCCCAGCGAGCCGCTCATCACTGTCACGACCACCCGCTCGCGCTCGATCGGGGGCGTCGCGGTGCGCTTGGCGAGCCCCCGAGCCTCCCCAGAGCGATCGATGCGTTCGATCGCTTCGCGAAGCGGCGCGCCGGTCACCACCACGTTTTCACCCGGGGAGGGAAAGGCACAGCATCGCTTCGCGGCGTAGCGCGCGAACATCCGCTGGGCGGCGCCGGGCGTCGCGTCGAGTTCCACCAGCACCAGGGGCGTGCCCCAACACCGCGCCGCCAACGAGACCGCGAAGGCCGCATACCCGCCAACCGACACGACCACCGAGGGGCGCCAACGCCTCACCAAGACCATGGCCCTCAACACCGCGACGAGCAAGCTCGAAGAAGCCGCGACGTTGCGCCCCAGGTCGCCCACGCGCCACGACCGTTTAAGCCCGCGTCCCGGTAAGAGGGTGAGCGCGACGTCGCTCCCGTTGAGCAGTTGGCGTTCTTGACCGCGCCGACTGCCTACGAAGCGAAGCTCGCTGGGCGCTAGTCCCTGTTCGCGCAGCGCCTCGGCGATCGCCTGCATCGGAAAGACGTGCCCCCCGGTCCCGCCGCCGGTGATGATGACGGGACCGGCCACTAATGCTCCGGTCGGTGACGGCGCGCGGGGGGTTGAGGTTCGTGCGCGCGATTCACGTGCGCGCGTTCGACCGTTGCTCGGAAATCCGTCAGACGGTACTCGCGGATCGTGAGGTCGCCCGAGCGACTTCGATCGTGGGCGATGTTGTAGAGCAGGCCCACCGCGGCCAGTTCGGTAATCAAGGCCGTGCCCCCGTAGGAGAAGAACGGTAGGGGCACCCCGGTAACGGCCCACCACCCTACGACCGAGGAGATATTGATCAACGCCTCGACGCAGATCCACGTCGTGATGCCCACCGCGAGCACTCGATAGACCTGATTCGAACACTGCTGGGCAATGCGAACCGACACCATCAAGAACGCGACGAACAAAGCGATGACCGCCAGCGCGCCGATGAAGCCGAGCTCTTCGCCAACGATCGTGAAGATGAAGTCGGTGTGAGGGTTGGGTAGCAGCCCCCACTTCTCGCGACTGTGGCCCAGTCCCAGTCCCGTCACGCCCCCCGCGCCCAAGCCGATGCGCGACTGCAAGAGTTGGTAGCCGCTACCGAGAAGATTGGTGTTGGGGTGCAGGAAGGAGAAGAAACGCGAAGCCGCGTAGGGCTTGACCAGCAAGTAAGCCCCCACGCCGAGTCCCGAGAGCATCGCGATCCGCGCAAGCAAACGAGAGGAGAGTCCCGCGACGCCCAACATCGACAGGCCGATGACCAACACCACCGACGCGGTGCCAATGTCGGGCTCGAGCACGATGAGGCCGCAGCCGAACCAAACGGGCATAGTCCAGATGAGCAACTGCCGCCCGTTATTCAGTTCGTCGTGGTGGTGTTGAATCAACCACGCGATAAAGATCACGCTGAAAAGTTTGAACAGTTCCGACGGCTGCAGATTGATCACGTGCAGGTTGAGCCAACGTTTACCGCCGTTCGTCGTGACGCCGACGGCTTTCACCGCAAGCAGGAGAACCAGACCTACAACGATGAGCAGCGGCGCGTGTCGAACGAGGCGTTCGAGGCGCACGCGCGCCGCGACGTAGAGCGCGAAAACCCCCAAACAGAGGTAGGCCACCTCGTGCGCCATGATCGAAAAGGCGGTGCCATTGGCGGCTTGGCCCTCACTGGCCGAGGCGACGAAGATCGTGCCAACGATGACGAGGGCCGTGGTGACCACGAGCAGTGTACGGCCCGTCGCGCTGCCGCGCGGGAGCGGCTGGATGAGACGACGAACCGACCGGCGCGTCGACCGGCCCGTGGCGCTGCCGCGCGGGAGCGGCGGGACGAGACGGCGAACCGACTGGCGCGTCGACACTTACACGACCTTGGCAATCTTGAGAAAGTCGCCGTAAAAGATGCCCAGACCGAGCATCGCTAAGAGCCCAGCGAGGATCCAAAACCGTATGAGGACCGTAGTCTCGGGCCAACCGCCCATTTCGAAGTGATGGTGAAAGGGCGCAATTCGAAAGATCCGACGACCGAAGACGCGAAAGCTGACCACCTGAAGAATCACCGAGGCGGTCTCGGCGACGAAAAGTCCGCCGATGACCACGAGCAGGAGGTCGAGATTCATCAAGAGGCACAGCGCCCCTAGGCCCGTGCCGACCGCGAGCGATCCGGTGTCGCCCATAAAGATGCGCGCCGGTGGGGCATTCCACCAGAGGAAGCCGAGGCACGCGCCAACCAGACCGACCGCGACGAGCCCCAGGTCGAGGGCGGCGTGCAATTGATAGATGCCAAAGTGACGAAACTGCCAGTAGCCAATGATGGACAAGACGCCAAAACAGAAGGTGGCCGAACCGGCGGCCAACCCGTCCAGACCGTCGGTCAGGTTGACGGCGTTGGAAGTGGCGATGATCACAAAGACGGCGAGCAAGAACCAGCCCGTCGAGGTCAGGTTCCATCCGGGCAGCGAAAAGCGGGTGAAGGAGAGGTCGGTCGACGTGTGCACCCACGACAGCGCGAGCACCGCGAAGACCGCGGCGATCACCAATTGCCCGATCAACTTGCCCAGTTTGTTGAGACCCAAATTACGGGCGTTACGAATCGCCAGGTAGTCGTCCACGAAACCCAAGAGCCCCGAGGCGACGATGACCAGCGCCGCCAAGACCCCCGCGCGCGTGAAGTCGATCGAGGTGCCCACGTGGCCCATCAGGTAGCCGAGCACCGCCGCAAACACGATGATCACCCCACCCATGGTGGGCGTACCGGCCTTGTGATGATGGGTCGAGGGGCCGTATTCAAGAATATGTTGGCCGAGTGAGCGCGCGCGCAAGAACCTGATCCACAGCGGTGTGAGCAACAGCGCAGCGAGGAATCCCACGCCACCCGACTCCATCAAACTCAACACGGTCGCCTCACTTCAAGAGCTCCTGAACTACCACACGGTCATCAAAGGGCAACACCAGATCGCCCACCGTCTGGGTCGACTCGTGACCCTTGCCGGCGATCACCACGACGTCGCCGGTCCGCGCGCTGTCCAGTGCGCGGGCGATCGCCTGACGACGATCGGGTTCGCGAAAGACCTGGGCGCCGGACGCCACGCCCACCATCACATCATCAATGATGGCATTGGGTGACTCAGAACGTGGGTTATCCGACGTCACAATCGTGAGATCGGCCTGGGTGGAGACGATCCGACCCATTTCGGAGCGTTTGGTACGGTCACGATCACCCCCCGCGCCAAAGACGGTGATGATCCGCGCGCCGGGCTGAAGCTGTCGCACGTCGACCAAGAGCCGCTCAAGTCCCTCGGGGGTGTGTGCGAAGTCGACGATCACCGTCACGCCCTCGCCGTAGAGCACGTCGAAGCGACCGGGAATCGACGCCACTTCGCCCATCGACGCCGCCACCCGCGCGTCACTGACGCCCAGCGTACTCATGATGGCCATCGCCACCAGCGCGTTGTCGACGTTGTAATCCCCCACGAGGGGCGAGTTGACCAGATGGCCGCGCCAGAAGAATGTCGATCCCCGCAGGGACGTCTCGACGTCGACAGCATCACTTCGTGAGACTCGCGTCACCGGCAGCGGCGTCATATCGGCGAGACGCTCGCCGTATCCGTCGTCCGTCCAGATGACCGCGCGCTTGGCGTGCTCGATCGTGAACAGCGAGGCCTTGGTCAGAAAGTACTGTTCCATCGTGTGGTGATAGTCGAGGTGGTCGTGCGCGAGATTAGTGAAGGCCGCGACGCAAAAACGAAGTCCCGCCACCCGGTGTTGATCCAGCGCGTGACTCGAGACCTCGATCGCCACGAGTGAATCGGGCGTCGCAGCATCAAAGCGACTGACCATCGCCGCGAGGGTTCGATAGAGTTCGGGCGCCGAGGGCGTCGTTCGAAGATTGGTCAACGTGCCAATACTCGCAGCGTTCCACGACAACGCCTGGGCCAACGAGCCCACCAAGGTCGTCACGCTGGTCTTGCCGTTCGTTCCGGTGACCGCGACCAACTTGGCCCTGGCTTCGGGGTGGCCGACGATGGCGGCACTGGCGTGCGCGAGGAGTGCCGGCAACTGCGTCGTTGGCACGACGACCACGGGGGCTAGGAGATCAATGGGCCGATCCGATACGACGCACACCGCGCCGCGCGCCACCGCGTCCTTGGCGAACTTGGCTCCGTGGTGGCGAGCGCCGGGCATCGCGAAGAAGAGCGTGCCGGGCGCGCACTCGCGCGAATCGATTTCGACCCGCGTCACTTCAAGGCTGCTCGTCGACACGTCGAGCGAGAAGTCATCGAGGATGTCGCCGAATTGCATCACGTGACGTTCGACGAGAAGCTGGCACCCGCACCCGAAAGGGGTTTCTGTTTGGCACCGTTGGAGGGAATTCCATAGTGGTGAAGCGCGTACGACATGACCGCTTGGAACACGGGCGCCGCGACGGCGCCGCCGTAGATGTTCGTGAGGGGACGCTCGATAACCACGATCATTGAAAGAACGGGGTTGTTCGCGGGCGCGAAGCCCACGAACGTGGCGTTGTAGTTACCCGAGAGCAGCAAGTCGCGACCCGGGTAGGGCATCGAGGCGGTGCCGGTCTTTCCCGCGACGCTGTAGCCCGGGATGACGGCGTTGGTGCCGGTCCCGTTCAAGACCACTTGCTCGAGCATCTTGATCATCGTGGCGTCGACGCTGGGCGAGAGCACGGCGCGAGTGACACTCGCGGGCGTGGCCTTTAACCCACCGTCGGCGTAGACGTAACCGCGAACTAGTTTCGGTTCAACGAAGACGCCACCGTTCGCGATGGCGTTGTAGGCGTCTAAGACTTGGATGGCGGGCACGGCGTCAACCTGACCGATGGGCAGCGCCACTTGGTCGCTCGCGTACCAGTTGGAGGCGTTCACGAGCAAGCCCGGCGTCTCGCCGGGGTAGTTCAACGAGGTGCTCT
Organism: Acidimicrobiales bacterium; assembly: GCA_035533495.1. Taxonomy (GTDB): domain Bacteria; phylum Actinomycetota; class Acidimicrobiia; order Acidimicrobiales; family RAAP-2; genus RAAP-2. The sequence continues at coordinate 24,323 of DATLTW010000075.1, forward strand.
GGCCAAAGCCCATCCGTTGGACTTGGGCCAAGATTCCCGCTTCTCCCACGCGCGCGCCCACCTCGTAGGTGCCGATGTTGGAGGACTGGGCAAGCACCTGGGTCGCGGTGAGGTGTTCAAGGCCGTGACTCTCCGCGTCGTGGAAGAGACGACCGCCCACCACCACCGAGTTGGGCACCGGAAACACGGTGTTGGGCGTAATGAGGCCCGCCTGGAGCGCCGCCGAGAACGTGACCACCTTGAATACCGAGCCCGGTTCGTACGCTTGGGAGAAGGCCAGGTTGTTGATCGTCTGCTGAATGCCCGCGACGCCGACGCTTTTGCCCCACGTCGAGATCGGACCGAGAACGCCCGCGGTGGTCTTGGAGTTAACGAGCGACGCGTCCGCGAGAATTTCGCCGGTCTTCACGTCCATCACCACCGCCAGGCCCGTCAGTCCGTCCGAGGTCGCTAGCTCCTGGGCCAGATCACGCTCCGTCACGTACTGCAGCGAGGAGTCGAGGGTCAGTTCCAGGCCGACGCCCGGTTTCGCTTTGCGAATTATCGTGGAGTGCGAGGCCGGCAGGTTGACGCCTGACGACGAAACGAACTCTCGAGTGATTCCCGTCTGACCGGCCAACATCTTTTGATACTCGTACTCCAGGCCCGCCGATCCGGCGCCGCTCGCATTGACCCCACCCAGCAACGACGTGGCGAGCGTTCCGTCGGGATACGTGCGCACCGACGAGTTCTCTACGACAATGCCCGGAAACATCAACGACGACACCCGGCGACCATCGTTGAGATCGAGCTGGTTGTTCACAATCACGTAGCCACTCTTCTTCGAGAGTAGCGCCGTCAACTTCGGCACCGGCACGTGAACCAAGGGGGACATCGCACTCGCTTGACTAGCGGCGTTGGTAATCTGAAAGTCGTCGGCAATGACCAGCGACGTAGGTCGTGACACCGCCAACGTCTCGCCGTGACGATCGTAAATACCGCCCCGCAGGGCCGTCGTCGTCAGATTCACTCGAACCTGCGCGACGGAGAGTTTGGCGTAGTGCGTGTGGTCGACCACTTGCAAGAAGAAGAGTCGAACACCCAGCGCCCCAAAAGCCAACGCCAAGGCGGCGCGCAGGAGGAGTAAACGTCGCCGTCCACGGGGCCTGGCCGGTCGTTGGTCGTGGGCAACGCGAGCTCGACTTTGCGTCGAGGTCTGACGCGCGCTCACCGAAGCGTCCTTGATGTTGCCGGTGCATAACCCAAGAACTTCGGTAGCGGCAGGGGCGCATCAAGAGACGTCGACGGTACTTGGGTGACCGAAGTGGGATCGACCAGGTGCAACGCCCCGGCCTGGGTCGCAATCTGACTCGGCGCGGACAGATTCGTGAGTGAACCCACTTGCACGGCGAAGGTTGACTGTTCTTGTAACAACTGACTTTGCAGCGAGTGGATCTCAATCTGACGATTGGCTTCGAACATGCTGCCCGCGAGAGAAAGCGCGAGGGCGAGCACCACGATGATTACCGACTTTCGCGACGTCGACGTGCCGTGCCAGCGTTGGGCGGCCACGACGCGTCGAGGGGCCCGCGCGCGATGGGAAACGGGTCGCGTGGTGGGAGTCTCGCGCCGAAGGGGTCGGCGCGTGTCGACGCGACGCGGGAAACTAATGACGCTCACGGCGCCACCTTTCGAGCGATTCGTAGTCGAGCCGCACGTGCTCTCGGATTGAGAGCAATCTCGCGCACGTTGGCCAACTGCGCGCTGGCCCGAAAGACTCTGACCCGCGCCACGGCGCCGCACACGCACCCCAGCTCGGGCGAACAGCGACACCCCCCACGCTGTTGATCAGCCAGAAACGCCTTGACCACTCGGTCCTCGCCCGAATGGTACGAGATCACCGCCACCACGCCGCCCACGCTCAACGCGTCCAGGGCCGCCGCCAGACCCATCGACAACTGCCCCTCTTCGTCGTTGACGGCAATTCGAAGTCCTTGGAATACTCGCGACGCCACGTGACCACGGCGACGCGCGACCATGGGAACAGCGCGTTCCACGGCCTCGGTCAGTTCGAAGGTCGTGCGCGGTTGACGTTCAAGGATTGACTTAGCGATAACCCCGCCAAAGCGTGTCTCGCCATTCTTTTTCAGCAGATCCGCCAGTTCGCGTTGATCTACTCGAGCGAGAAACTGCGCCGCCGTCTCACCCGTCGTTGGATCCATGCGCATGTCCAAAGGCGCATCGACGCGAAAGGAGAATCCGCGAGTTGACTCGTCGAGTTGGTGAGAGGAGACGCCCAGGTCCATCAAGACACCCGCAACCTCCTCACCGGCGAGAAAGTCGCCGTGGTCCCGAATGACGCTGCCCATGTCCGCGAAGGTGGCCCCGACGATGCGGACACGATCACCGAAAACGCGAAGTCGCTCTGACGCCGCGGCGCGCGCCTCGGGATCGCGATCAATGCCGAGTACCCGTAAAGACGCGGCCGATTCGAGGATCGCGTAGGCGTGACCGCCCCCGCCCAACGTGGCGTCAACGATGACCCCAGCCGGCAGGCTGGCAAACAACCCGACGATTTCATTCGCGAGTACTGGATCGTGGTAACTGTCCTGGGCCATCCGCAGCCTTTCAATCGTGACAACGAGCGAGAGGGCGGAGGAGGTGTCTCGCCACGCTGTCACGATTGCCAGGCTGCGCGTGGTCCGCGGCCGGTACTGCTGGAGCGCTCCTTTCACTAGTCACTGCCCTGCTTAAAGATCTCTTCTGCGGCATTCACCCTTTCCGCGTATGTGGCGGGATTCCAAAGTTCGACGTGGTCGATCGCGCCCACTACCAAGACGTCACCGGCTAGCTGTCCGTACTCGCGGATAGCACCCGGCAGAGCGAAACGACCTTGCTTGTCAAACTCGACGTCGGATGAGTTCGCCGACCAGTACCGCACCTGTTGACGTTCGGAGGATCCACCCACGCGACTTTGTTGAAGGCGCTCTTCCATTTGACGCGAGAATTCTCCCGGGGTCCACAGCGCGACGCATCCTTCAGTGTTCGGGCTTAAGTGACCGCCGCGTTCGAACTCAGTTCGAAACTTGGCGGGCAAGATGAGTCGACCCTTGGCGTCTAGCGTGTGCTGAAACTGACCCACGAACCCGAGCATCGCTGTCCCCTCGTGGGTTCACCACTTTCCCCCACTTCGTGACACATTACACCACTCTTCGCCACAAATCGCCAAATTGACCGCTCTTCAAAGGTTTTTGGCGCCCCTGGAAACCACGCTGAGCGCGAGCGTATTGAGGAGGCGATCGGGCGGACCGCGGAAGGGCTAGGGAGCGCCGCGCAGAGCCCGAAAGTGCCAGGGACCGCTGCTGGTGCGCAGTTGGTCCAGTAACGCATGTGGATCACTGAGTCGGAGCGAGCCCAGGCCCTGGTGATCGAGAGCGTCGCTCAACCCAGGGGGCACCGAGGCGAGATACTCAATGACGTCGCTCGTGGGTCGAGCGTGCAGGACCGTAGAAAGCAACACTCCTTCGCGGACCCGCCACTGCGTCAGTCCGACGGTCTTTCGATCGCCTACGAAGACCTCCCCGGGACCTCGCCCCGCGAAACAGACCACCCGAAACTCGGGGTCGCCCTCCAGCGGGCCCGCGTGCACCGACACGGCCTCTTTCGTGTGACGACGCAACTCACGAGCCCACCACTCACCGGCTCGCACCGAACTGACGTGGACGTCCCGCGACCATCGTGGATCGTTCGCCGGAATCCACCAATCGATCCACACGTCATCGGGTCGCAGGAGAACCAGGCCCCCACCGCCGCGACGGCGCCGCAGCGACGTGGCACCGAGCTTTAAGGGATCAACGACGTCCGGTGACTGATTTCCCCCCAGGACCAATGTCGGACACGTCACGTGGGCCGCGATCATTGTGGCCACGCGCTCACCACGAAGTGCGTTGTAGTCGATGAGTTCTTCCAGCGCCCCGTTCACGACGCACGGGGCAGATACGGCGCCCAGAGCGGATCGGGATCGGGCACGTGTCGCCATCGCCACCAGGGACCGTCGGGCACTCGCGGCTGAAAGTGCAGCCGCCAGCCGATCTCCTCGACCAGCCGATCGCCCTTTTGCATGTTGTGGCGACGACAGGCGGCGACCACGTTGGTCCATTCGTGACGACCGCCGCGCGAGCGCGGCACGACGTGATCGATGGTGTCGGCGTGCTCTAAGCAGTACGCGCAGCGGTAGCTGTCTCGCAACAAGAGCGACCGGCGCGTCAGCGGCGGCGTTCGGATCTTGGTTGGAAGTTTGACCATTTCGTGCAGCCGTACGATCGCGGGTATCTCCACGACGATGCTCGCCGAGCGACAGACTTCGGGCTCGTCGGGCATCGCAATCGGTTCGGCCCGGCCGGCGAGCATCAACACGACCGCGCGGCGCTGAGAGACCAGTTGCAGCGGCTCAAAGGTGGCGTTGAGCAGAAGTACGCGCGCCACGAGAGGTACCTATCGCCCCACTCGTTGGAGACGTGACCACTTCGCGAAATTGCCCACGTCGTCAACGCTCAAGGCTCGAGTCGTCGAGCCATTTGCGGTCACGAGACGAAAGTCCCAGTAGGCGCGGTCCGGCAGTGGCAAGAACGGTGTGCGGCGCCACCACTTTGTCGCCCGAAGTCCCCACGCCGCTCGAACGACGACGGGCGCCAGCGCCGGATGGCGAAGGAGATGCCTGGCGAGGGGCTTTAACTCGATCCCCCTCACGGCGCGCCTCGCCAACCCACGAGCGCGGCGCCGAGCAGCGGCCCGTCCGCGCCGAGTTGCGAACGGCGAATCTCCACGTCGTGCGAGTACGACATCATGGCCGTGGTGCGCGCCGATTTATTCGCCTCGGCAAAGAACTCGTCGCCATACCCCAGTGCCACCGACCCGGCAACGAAGCAGTGGCGAAAGTCGAGCACCGAGCTCAACATGCCAACCGCTCGACCGACGAGTTCACCGGTTCGCTGGCGGGTCGCCTGATCGGCTTGATCAGCCGGTCGGCCAGTGCGCTCTTCAATGGCCCAGCCCGACGCTTCTGCTTCGAGACACCCGTAGGCACCACAGGAACATAAGGCGCCGTTCGCCACAACGTTGAGGTGACCCACGTGGCCGGCGTTGCCCGTGTCACCGTCGAGAAGACGGCCATTGAGCACGAGTCCCCCGCCCACGCCGGTGGACACCACCATCGACAGGTACGAGGTCACGTCCTGGGCGGCGCCGAAGACGCCTTCGGCCAGTGCGAGCGCGCGCGCGTCACCGTCGACGTACACGTCGGCGTGGAAGGCGTCGCGCAATGAATCGCGCAAAGGAAAATCTCGCCAGGGAGGAATGTTGAGCGGCGACACCGTGTCGCCGCCTTTGGTCATCGGTCCCGCACAACCCACGCCAAAGAGTTCGATAGCTTGATCGCCTCGAACACGTCGCGCCAATTCCACGAGGGCGCCAAAGAGATCGGCTTGATGCTGGGCGACGACCAGACGAGATCGAGAACTAATGGTCCCGTCGGGGGCCACGATCGCAACCTCAACCTTGGTGGCTCCAATGTCAATCGCCAGGCACGGAGACGCGCGGCGCGCGCCTCCGAGGGTGATCATTCGCTCTTATGGCGATGACGCGACAACCAGTCGCGGAGCGAACTGGTTCGAGGACCATAGTTCGCTTGGGCGTCGTCACCTTGGCCGGAACTGGTGATGTCCCGCCAGGACGCACGTCCCAATTTACGAGCGTTTCGCTCAACTACTACTGCTGAGATGAACATTAAGGCCACGCCCACCAGTCCAAGTACGACCGAGTGCGAAAAGAACAGGACCAGGATGGCCAAACCGGCGACAAAGCCCACGACGCCCCAGCGAACGCGGCGCCCACTGTGGGAGTAAATATTAGTCTCACGGACGTTTTTGGCGAAACGGGGATCCTGCTTGGAGAGCGAGTCTTCTAGCTCAGCCAGGATTTTCTGCTCGTGCTCTGACAGAGGCATCGCGTCTCCTTCCGTTAGCCCTAACGGTACTTTATCCGTCGCCGCCCAACGTTCGCACGTCGCGCCGGACAAATCCGTCGACTAGAAAGTAGAAAATCCCAAGGAGGTTCGTGGCGCGCCCTTCTCTTCACGTGTCGACGATATGCACCGGCAATATCTGCCGGTCGCCAATGGCCGAAGTCGTCCTCAAACACCTCGTTGCTGGCGATTCTCTCCTGAAGGATCACGTCATCGTCACCAGCGCCGGCACGGCCCGCTGGCACGTGGGCGCCCACATGGACCCGCGCGCTCGCGCCGCTCTCGACCGGGCCGGCCTGACGTTGCCCGGTTCGATCGCCGCCTACGCCGACGCCGCGTACCTAAGACGCCAAGACCTCGTCGTCGTCATGAGCCGAGAACACCAGCACGAGGTTGTCGGCCGTCTCCAACCCGCCGCGCAACTTCTTCTTTGGCGAAATCTGCTCGAACCGGGTCTCGACCTCGACGTGCCCGACCCCTACTTCGGTAACGACCAGGAATTTGACGACTGCCTGGCGATCTTTAGAGCAGCGGGTCCGCGTTTGACATCGGCACTTCGTCAGCGATGGGGTGAACGCTCGAACGAAGTTTGATCTCGGGCAGAGTGAGCGAGAGCAGTATCGCGACGGCCCCAAAGGGGATCGCCCAGCGGTAGAGCTCTTGGATAGTGCCGGCGATGGCGTGCAGAATAATGCTTAGCTCCGCGGGGGGCAGTTTCTTCAAGAGCTCGGGCGTCCACGAAGACGGGGCAATTTTGAGAATTGGTGAACCCGCGACGCCAAAACCAGCCACTACTTGGTGCGGCAGTTCATTCGCGTAGAGCGCGCCAAAGACCGCGGTGCCAAACGAACCCCCCATGGATCGAAAGAAGTTGGCGCCCGCGGTCGCAGCGCCAATGTCGCCCGGGTCCACCGCGTTTTGAACCGCCGTCACCAATATCTGCATGACAAGGCCCAGACCCATTCCAAGAACCAACATGTACAGCGCCAACAAAACACTTGACGTCTGGCCGTTCACGGTACTGAGCAGTGCCAATCCAACCGTCATGACCACGGTGCCCAGAATTGGAAAGGGGCGGTACTTCCAACCGCGAGACACCAAGAGGCCGGTCAATATCGAGGTGAAGAACAGTCCCGCCATCATCGGCAAGAGTCGAAGGCCCGACATGGTAGGTGTGGTCCCGCGCACGTCTTGAAAGTACAGCGGGAGAAAGATCAGCGCGCCGTACATCGCAAATCCGACGACAAAGCCAATCGCCGACGCCGAGGAGAAGACTCGATTCGCGAACAAGTGAGGGGCCAGTATCGGCTCTTTCGAGCGCCGTTCGACAAAGACGAAGACGACCGACACCGCGAGGCCCCCCACGAGCAGCGCCAACGAAGGTCCACTCAACCACTTAAGCGTCGTTCCGCCGAGCGAGGTGAAGAGAATCAACGCTGAAGCGCCTACCGTGAGCACGATCATGCCGGCGTAATCGATGATGTGTTCAACTCGACGTTTGGAACTCGGCAAGACAGCGGAAGTTACGATGAGTGCCGCGATGCCCAGGGGAAGATTGATATAGAAGATCCAGCGCCACGACCAGTACTCGACAATGAATCCACCGAGCAACGGACCCAGTACCGTGGCGGCGCCGAAAGTCGCGCCAAAGAACCCCGCGTAACGCCCTCGTTCTCGTGGCGAGACGACGTCAGCGATGATGGCCTGGGCCCCGACCATGAGCCCGCCCCCGCCCACTCCCTGCAGGGTGCGAAAGATGATCAATTCCACGTAGCTGTGTGACAGACCGCAGAGCATGCTGCCCACCAAAAAGATGACGATCGCCCATTGGAAGAAACCCTTTCGACCGTAGAGATCACCGAGCTTTCCCCACAGCGGTACGCTCACGGTGGTCGCGAGTAAGTACGCCACGACGACCCAACTCAAGTGACTCGCGTCGTGAAGGTCGCCCACGATGGTGGGAAGTGCCGTGGCGACGATGGTGCCGTCGAGGGCGGCGAGCAACATGCCCATCATCAACGCGCCAAAGATGAAGTACAGCTCTCGTTTCGTAATCGTGGCGATTGGCGGCTCGTCCATCCTGGTTCCCTCAGTCGCAGCGTATTCATTCGACTCTTGTAGTGGAACAACCCTACTCGTGAGCCTCGTCGAATCGGCCCGTTTGAGTAGCCTTTTTTTATGACCGAGAACCATTCTTCGCGCATCTCGTGGGTACTTGACCACGAGTACAGCGCCGCCATCGGTCTAGCGGCGGGCGTCATGATCGCGCTGACGTGGTCGGCAAGTTTTTCCACGTCGTACTTCTCGATTTTTACTTCTCACTCTGGATCACGTGTGCTCACCGAACTCGGCGTAAGCAGCGCGCACGACGTTGTTCTGAACGGGCTCATGGCAATCTTCTTCTTCGCTATGGGTCTGGAACTCTCGAGAGAACTCTCTTCGGGCCTACTCACCCGGCCCGAACACGCGATTCCCCCGGTTCTCGGCGCTGCCGGCGGCATGCTCTTTACGGCTCTTGGCTCGATACTTCTTGGAACTCTCTTGCACTCGGGAGCGCTTCGTCGCGGTTGGGGCGTCCCGATGGCCACCGACGTCGCATTCACCTTGGGCGTCCTCGCGATCGCGGGACGGCGCCTCGCGCCCTCGATTCGAATCTTTCTCCTCACCTTGGCGATCACCGACGACGTCTTGAGCGTGGTGGTATTGAGCGTGAGCGGCACCACCCACGTGCGCCTGGACGGACTAGCGGTGTTGATCGCGACCACACTCGTGGGCGTGGTGATCTCACGACGCGTGACGAGTGGCGTCGCGAGCGTGGTGTTGCTCGTCGCGTTATGGATCTGTTTCGCGTGGGCCAACGTGGAACCGGCGTTGGCCGGGGTGCTGGCCGGGGTGCTGGTTTCTCCTCGGGCGCCCTCGCGTCCACGCCTCGAAAGAAACGCCACTCGACTTTCGGTAGGACTCGTACTCCCCCTGTTCGCGATAGTGGCGTGCGGGTTGCACTGGTCGAACGTTCAGTTGAGCGGCGCCGTGGGCACCGTGGTCATTGCGACCGTGGCCATTCGCCTCGTGGGAAAGACCCTAGGCATCTCCTCGGGCGTAGCCCTCGCCAAGGGGCTCCGCTTTCGACTTCCGCCGTCAATCACGTGGCCCTTGGTGTTGACGACGGCGTTACTTTGCGCGATCGGCTTTACGGTTCCCTTGCTCTTCGCGACCAAACTCTTTGGCGCACAGAGCACGCTGTACGCGGGGTTCACGCTGGGACTCCTCCTGAGCTCGCTCATCGCCGCCCTCCTGGGCGGGGCACTGCTGCGTCTCCAGCGCCCGGCTGAGTAGGTTGAGTCGAGGGACTATGAAGACGCGACTGACCGAACTGTTAAAAATCGAACACCCGGTGATGTTGGCCGGCATGGGCGGGGTCTCATACAGTGCGCTCGCGTCGGCGGTGTCCAACGCCGGTGGTTACGGGTGTCTTGGTGCGTCAACGATGTCCAGTGAGCAGTTAGCCCAAGAGATCGCCTTGACCAAAGCGCTGACGACCAAGCCCTTCGGGGTCGACCTCTTGACGGCGTTTCCCGACACCCTCGTTCACAACGTCGAGCTGTTGATCGAAGGTGGCGCGAGCACCTTCGTCGCCGGGCTGGGCGTGCCGCGCCACGTCATCGAGCTCTGTCACAGTCACGACGTACTCGTCATTTCGATGTGTGGCAAGGTCGAACACGCTAAACGGGCCCTCGACGCCGGTTGCGACGTGGTGGTCGCCCAGGGGACCGAGGCGGGTGGCCACACCGGCACCGTGGCCACGATGCCCCTCGTGCCACTGATCGTCGACGCGGTCAACGGGGCGATCCCCGTGGTCGCCGCGGGCGGACTCTTCGACGGACGCGGACTGGCCGCGTCGCTGGCCCTTGGCGCCGACGGCGTGTGGATTGGCACTCGGTTCATCGCGACGCCCGAAGCGCGTGCGTTGCCAGGTTTTCGAGAGAGCATCCTTGGCGCGCGTGAGGATGGCACCGTCATTTCCAGGGCCTTCAGCGGCAAGACGATGCGCGTGATCAAGAACGACACGACGGATCGGTACGAAGCCGATCCGTCGCTCTTGAAAAAATTCCCCGACCAGCTCTACGTTTCACACCACGAGGGCACGTTCCACCTCGGCGGTGACGAAATGACCACGGGCGTCGATCCGCGTCGAGAAGGGTACCCGGCGGGCCAGGTCGTGGGCGCGATCAACGAACTCGTTCCTGCGGGCGATCTGGTGCGACAGATGGTGGACCAGGCCGAAGAGATTCTCGCGCGACTTTCGAGGCTCTAGCTCAACGCCAGACCGATGCGACTTCGCGCGCCAGTACCACCCCAGCCGGAGCGCGGGCGCGCGGTGTTATGTCGGCGGGGGCAAATTGATTAATTCCACGCACGATCCCGAGATTGAAGGAACGTGCAGAAACGCACCAGCGCCCTAAGGTTGCTCCATGGCTACGCCCCGTGCCGATGAGGACACCGTCGTTTCGCTCATTCGAGGCGCCGCCAAGCGAGTGACGATCGCCAAGCGCACCGTGGCCGAGGTGCTGGCAAGTGCCCCGGGACACCTCACCACCGATGAGATCACTCTCGCAGTGCAACAACGCCTGCCCGACGTCAGCCCCTCGACGGTGTATCGGATCTTGGAGGAGTTTGAAGAGCTCAACATTGTCGTGCACGCCCACCTGGGCCAGCACGCCGCGGTCTACCACTTGGCGGGCGCCGTGCACGGCCACTTGACGTGCGAGGACTGTCACGCGACCTTCGAGATTCCCGCCGCCCACTTTGACCCGCTGAGCAAGAAACTGCTCACGACGTACGGCTTTCGCCTTGATCGACACCACGTCGCGCTGTCGGGCACGTGCGAAACGTGTCAGGCCGTACGTCACGCCACGATCGCTACTCGCTCCGACTAAGCGCCGTACGTCAGGGCCTCATGAATATCGCGCGATTCTTACTGGACGCTTAGCGCCCGCGCGGACCCGTTAACTAGATTGGATACTTCATGATAAAAATCGACCATCTCACGAAGCGCTACGGAAAGACGCTCGCGGTGGACGACTTAGACTTCGAGGTGCGTCCGGGCGTCATCACCGGCTTTCTTGGGCCCAACGGCTCGGGCAAATCCACGACCATGCGCATCATCCTTGGTCTCGATCACCCCACCAAGGGCAGCGCCACCATCGAAGGCAAACGTTACGGCGAACTGCGCGACCCCCTGCACGAGGTGGGTGCACTACTCGACGCCAAGGCGATCCATCCGGGACGTAGCGCGCGCAATCATCTTCGCGCACTGGCCGCGTCGAACCGGATTCCCTTCTCGCGTGTCGACGAGGTGCTCGAGTTCTCCGGCATCGGCTCCGTCGCGGATAAAAAGGTCGGCGACTACTCCTTGGGCATGAGTCAGCGACTGGGCATCGCGGGCGCGCTACTGGGCGATCCGGGCGTGCTGTTGTTCGACGAACCGGTGAACGGACTCGACCCGGAGGGCATTCGATGGATCCGAGAGTTCTTTCGTTCGCTGGCCAACGAGGGCCGCACCGTCTTCGTCTCCTCGCACCTCATGAGTGAGATGGCCCTCAGCGCCGATCAGATCATCGTGATCGGTCGGGGCAAATTCATCACGCAAGGATCGGTCGACGCGCTCACGGCCTCGGCGAAAGGTACCGTCTTCGTGCGCGGAGCGAACCATCCACAACTCTTGGCCGCGCTCCGATCCCACCACGGTGTCGTCAGCGAAGTAAACGACGAAGGACTAAGCGTCAGCGACTTGACTTCCGAGCAGATCGGTCAGATCGCCTTTGACGCGGGCGTCGCACTCTATGAGCTCACGCCCCAACGCGCCTCGCTCGAAGAGGTGTACATGGACCTCACGGCCGACGCCGTGGAGTACGGATCCACGGGGGCGCGCCATGAGTAGCGACGTCACGCTCGGTTCAACCATTCGATCCGAATGGATCAAATTTCGCACGGTGCGCTCGACCATCATGGGCGTCGTCATCACCTTCGTCCTAACGATTGGCCTGGGCGCGCTGATCACCACGGCGGTGCGCGCGCACTGGCCCACGATGGACCCCGCCCGTCAACTCACCTTCGATCCGGTGTTCGCGAGCCTGAGCGGAATACTCTTCGCCCAGTTTGCGGTCGGTGTAATCGGCACCCTCTTTATCACCAGCGAATACTCCTCGGGTTCGATTCGCACCACCCTAACGGCGATCCCCAACCGACTGGAACTCGTTTGGGGCAAGTTGGTCGTGCTCGTCGCGTCGCTGTTCGTGGTCACCGAGATTGCGTGTTTCATCACGTTCTTGATGGGTCAGGCGATCTTTTCTGGTGTCGTGCCAACGGCGTCGCTGAGCAACGGCGCCGTGCTTCGCACGGTGATCCTGGCCGGGGTCTACCTCACGTTGCTCTCGGTGCTGGGTTTTTCTTTGGGGCTCATCTTGCGCCAAAGCGCGGCGTGCATCAGTGTCTTTACCTCGCTCTTGTTGATCCTGCCGATCATTGCCTTTCTCTTACCTCAGAGCTGGCAGAACGATATCTCGAAATACGAGCCGAGCGAGTTGGGACACGCCATGATTTCGGTCACGGCCCAGTCCAACGACTTCGGATCGTGGACGGCGTTAGTCATCTTGAGCATCTACGTCGCGGTCGTGTTCAGCGTGGGCACGACGATGTTGATCCGCCGCGACGCCTGAGCCGTGCGCGCCACGTTCTAGGGTGTCGCCATGGATCTGAGCGAGGCGCTGCGAACCACCGGCTCGGTGCGAGAGTTCACGGCGCAACCGGTCCACGACGCCCTCCTCTACGAAATTCTCGACGAGGCCCGATTCGCACCCTCGGGCGGTAATCGCCAGGCCTGGCGCGTGATCGTGGTTCACGACGCCGTGCAACGGCGAGCCATCAGCGCGGCCTATCTCGAGGCCTGGCACGACTACGTGGCGCACCTGCTCGCCGGAGTGATCCCCTTCTCGCCATTGGCCAGCGAGGAAGATCGCGCGGCGGCAAAGGGCCAACGGTCGGCCGCGCTGGCCAGGTCACGCCCCGACGGCTTCGCCGAAACGTTGGGTGAGGTACCGGTGATGCTCGTGGTCTGTGTCGATCTGGGAGTGCTCGCCGCGACCGATCGCGATCTCGATCGATACCACTTCGCCGGAGGCGCGTCGATCTATCCCTTCGTGTGGAACATCCTCCTGGCCGCGAGGAGCCGCGGACTCGGTGGCGTCATGACCACCGTGGCGACTCGCAACGAACCCCGACTCGCCGAGATACTGGACCTGCCCTCGAACTACGCCGTGGCGAGCGTGGTCGCGCTGGGGTACCCGCAACGTCGCCACACCAAACTGACTCGAAAGGCAGTAAGTGAGTTCACGACGTTGGACACGTTCGGCGGCGCAACCTTTAGCGCCTAAGTACCATCGCGGTCGAAAATCTCGTTCGTGTCTTGGCCGAGCGCGCGCGGACCTCGACGAATGGTCGGACGTCGTCCGTCGATTCTCAGCGGCGTGCGCATGCTCTTCGTCTCGCCCGCAGACGCACTCATGGTGCCCACGAAGTCGCCCTGGGCGATCTGGTCTTGGGCGAACGCTTGGGCCACATTCAGGATCGGGGCGTAAGGCACGCCCGACTTGGTCAGTGTCGCCGTCCAGTACTCGCTGGTGTGGGTAAGAAAGACACGATTCAAGGCGCGAAGGAGCTCGTCTCGGTGCGCGACGCGCCCGGCGTTGGTGAACCACTGGGGGTTGTCATTCAACGTCGGGTCCGAAAGTACCTGGAGGAGCTTGGTGTACTGGGCGTCGGTGCCCACCGCCAGCAGGACAAAACCGTCGGCGGTGGTGACCGGACCGTAGGGCGCGATGCTGGGATGGTCGTTGCCCAGTCGGGCGGGGTTCACGCCCGTCGAGAGGAACCCCTGGGCCTGGTTGACCAGCGCGCTCATGGTCGATTCGAGCAGAGGTACTTCAAAGTGGCGCCCCGCTCGCCCCCGTGATCTCTCGAAGAGACCCGTGACGAGGGCGACGGCCGCGTAGAGCCCAGTCACCACGTCGGCCACTGGCGCGCCGACTTTTCCCGGCGGCCCCTGGGGCTCACCGGTGACGCCCATGAGGCCAGAGCGCGCTTGGGCCAACAGATCAAAGGAAGGCTCATCGGCGAGCGGTCCCCCGCCCGCCGCGGGCGTGATGCTGATCCATACGCACTCGGGGTTGCGCTCGCGGAGTCGCTCGATGCCGAGCGCACGAAACTGGCTCGGCAGAAAGTTTTCCACCACCGCGTCGGCGGATTCGACGAGTCGCGCGACGTCAGCGAAATCTCTCTCGTCTTTCAGGTCGGCCACAACGTTTCTCCGGTGGCGATTCACCGCCACGTAGTACGTCGCGTCATCACCAAATCTCGGCGGCGCCAAGGAACGAACCGGATCGCCGGAAGGTCCTTCCACCTTGATTATGTCGGCGCCCAGGTCACCCGCAATCATCGTGCACAGCGGTCCCGCTAATACCCTTGAAAGATCCAAGACGCGCACCCCTTCGAGCGGTAGGCCGGTGCCGACGTTGGTCGGATCGAACTCCCAGGTCATCAGAGAACCTTTGAGAGGAAGCTTTTCAGCCGTTCGGACTTGGGTGCGCTCAAGATCTCTCGGGGATGGCCCGACTCTTCAATGACGCCAACGTCCAAGAAGTACAGCGTGTTAGCTACTTCTCGGGCAAAGTTCATCTCGTGGGTCACCACGATCATCGTCATACCGCTGAGGGCGAGGTCCTTCATTACGTCAAGGACTTCACCCACCAGTTCTGGGTCGAGCGCGGAGGTTGGCTCGTCGAAGAGCATCAATTTCGGCTCCATCGCCAAGGCTCGCGCAATTGCCACGCGTTGCTGTTGACCGCCCGAGAGTTGGCTGGGGTAGTTTTTCTCTTTATTATCGAGGCCGACGCGCGCCAGGAGCTCACGCGCTCTGGCCCGAGCGTCAACTAGTTCAACGCCCTTCACCTTCACTTGGCCAATCGTGATGTTGTCCAAGACCGTCAAGTGTTGAAAGAGATTGAAACGCTGAAACACCATGCCGATGCGAGAGCGCTCGGCGCAGATCTGCTTGTCATTTCGTTCATAGAGCTTGCCACCGCGCGCCTCGTAGCCGACCAAATCACCGTCCACTCGAAGTTCGCCGGCGTCGTGTTTCTCAAGGTGGTTGATGCATCGAAGCAGCGTGCTCTTTCCCGAGCCGGAGGGACCAATGAGACAGGTGACTTCTCCGCGCTCGACGGCAAGATTTACACCCCTCAACACCTCGACGCCTCCGTACGATTTATGTACATCGTGAACTTCGACCATTGGATTGCTCATCGCGAGGCTCCCAATACACCCCGTGGCGTTCGAACCTTCGAAAGAATTCCCGCGACGTCGCGACGAAGCCGCTGTATGGGCGTTGGGGGCGGTGTGCGCAACGCTCCCTTAGCGAATCGACGTTCCAGGTAGTACTGACCAATTGAGAGAACGGTAGTTACCACTATGTACCACAGACTGGCGACGAGGAGCAGCGGCATGATGAGGTAGTTGTTCGCATAAATATTTGTCGCGGCGCCCAACAGTTCAACGACGCCGATCACACTCACCAGAGAGGTTGTTTTGAGCATCGATATGACCTCGTTACCGGTGGGAGGAATTATGACCCTCATCGCCTGGGGCAGCACTACAAAACGTAAGGTCTGTCGACGAGTCATGCCAATTGACGAGGCAGCTTCCGATTGGCCCTCGTCGACTGAAATCAAACCCGCACGAGCAATTTCGGACATGTATGCCGCTTCGTTCAACCCAAGAGCGACCAAGCCAGCGATAAACGGCGTGAAGACGGACACGGTGCTGAAATGAAAGAACGTCAGGTTCGTAAAGGGAATGCCAAAGCTAATTACTGGATAGAGAATCGAAATGAAGTACCAAACCGTTATCTGAACCAAGACTGGCGTACCGCGAAAAAACCAGGTGTAGGTCCAGGCGGTCGAGGAAAGTAGTCGATTCGTTGATAGTCGCATGACGGCAATCGTCACTCCCAGAATCACGCCGACCAACATTGACAGGACCGTCAGCTCAAGCGTGGTCAGTAGACCGTGAAGAATCTCCGACGTAAAAAAATATCGCCCCACGATGTCCCAACTGAAGCGCCATTCGGTTATTTGATGACACTTTCGCACACCGTTGACCAAATGACAGGCGTACTGGCCGGTCGGCAACTTAGAGAACAGCGTGTGGACCAGCATCGCGATCAAGACGGCAGCGATCGCCGCCGCGATCCACTGCCCGACGTGACGAACGGGGACGACCTTTACGGTGGCGTCCCCGTTCGTGGTCATATTCGTATGTGAATTAGTGACTCTTAGGAAATGGCTCCATTGAGCACAATCTTGCTTGAGCTCAGTGCTCCGGCCGTGACGCCGTACTTGGCCAGAATCGCGTGATAGGTCCCGTTGGCGATCAACGTCTTTACCGCGGCTTCAATGGCCCGGGCAAGCGCCGCCCCTGCGGTGGTCTTAGGCGTGGCAAATCCATAGGGTGCCACGTTCACCGCACTGCCGAGCAGCTTGAACTTTCCTTTGCTGATAGCCACGATGTGACCCGCGACCTGGCTATCGACGAAACCAACATCGGCTTGGCCCGACAACACGGCCAAATTGGCGGAAGTCTGTGTTGGGTATCCCGTGACTTTCACTTTCTTGCCAGCGGGGCACGCCTTCGACGCATTGGTAGCGTCCTTCTGCTCCGTGGTGTCCGTCTCCACTGCCACCTTCAACCCACAAAAGCTCTTGAAGCCTTTAAAGGCAACCTTCGAGCTCGACTTCGCGTAGACGCCTTCTCCCGCTTGGAAATAGTCAACAAAATTAACTTGCAACTCTCGCGACTTGTTATCCGTGAATGACGAGTTTCCTATTTGGTACCGCCCGGACTTGATGCCGGCGAGGATGCTGGAAAAAGTTACGGCGTTCTCGTTGATCTTGATACCTAGAGTCTTGGCGATCGCCTTCATAAGGTCGATGTCAAAGCCCACCATCGTGGTGCCGACCATCGATTCGTCGGGCGCGTAGGTGGCGTCCGTGGCGACCTGGAGGGTCGAACTCTTATACGACGACGGCACCAACTTGGCGTCGGTGGCGTTGTAAGTCCCTTTCGTCGAGGCGGCCCCGGCGATCGCGGTCGAAGCCACCATCAGCGAGCCAATTCCCACCATGACGAGTACCTGACGTACCCGTGAAATCCGCTGCATGAAATCTCCCTAAATGTTCTGTTCCGCCGTGCGCGGCGTCAGGCCTCTATTGATACCAGAAAACGGCGCTTGACGAGCGGCGGGCGCCGAGGAGGCGTTTAGGCGTGCACCGGCGCGGAGCGCGATTCGGGCGCCCCGGCCCTTGGTAAGTGCGTGAACACCAGCACCGCAACCACCAACGCCGAGCTCGCCGCCACGAAGCGTCCACGGTGTAGTCCCTGCACGAAGGCGTTGGGCACTTGGGTGTCGAGGGCACCATGCAAAGACGTGGAAAGGTTCGCCACTCTGGCCTGGGCGGCCTGCGTCGACTTCGCCGCCGATCGCGACGCCACGTTTGAACTACTGCGGGCGACCCTACGAAGCGGTTTCCACGAAGGGCGCCAGACGGAGACCGCTCGGCCAGTAGCCGAGACGCTCGGGCGACAAGAGCATGTCGGTCAGATCGTGACGAACGTGCGATTGACGCCAGACCAACTGTTGTTGCGCCGCGTTCAGCACACGCTCCACGTCCAGGCACTCGGTACGCCACGTTGGATCGGCAACAAGGTCGAAACACCGGTACGAGCCATCGCCGAACTGCACGTAGGCGACATCGTCACTCACCGACACCGCAAGATTGCGTCGAGCGAGCGCGTGGCTCGAGGGCCGGAGCGAAGACACGCCTAGTAAGAAATATCGACTGTCCCATTCGTAGTGTGCGGCGTCGCGCCAGTCGATCTCGGTGCGGTCAAAGAGCGGCGCCAACGATTGCCCGTCACACTGCACCGGTTCTTCCACGCCCAGCGCGTTGGCCAGCGTGGACAGCAGGTCCACGTTTTCGGTGAAGTAGTGAATGGACGATCCCCCGACGGCCCGAGGATCGCGCCAGATTCCAATGATGTGGTAACTCTGAGGGAAGAATCCCAATTTTTCGATCAGTCCGTGATCGCCGAGCTGATCACCGTGGTCTGAAGTGACCACGACGAGTGTCTCGCCCCACTCGCCACGCTCTTCAATCGCACGAACCACTCGTCCCAACTGCGCGTCGACCTCTGAGATCATGCCGTAGTACTGAGCAATCAGATACCTCATCGCGCCCTCGTCCGTCGGGGCGGCGGCGGCCTTCCATTTAAGGGCCGCCTCGTGCAGTGGATGACGCTGGCCGCTCTCGACCGGAGCGATGGGCATCGTGACGTCGGCGGGGTCGTACATTCTCGAGTACTCGCCCGCCGCGGCGTAGGGCGGGTGCGGGCGCAGGTAGCTGAGGTGGGCGAACCAGCCGCTCTCTTGAACCTTGAGCCATTCGAGAAAGCGGGTCGTCAAGAAACCACTCAACGAATCCTCCGCCGGTCGCTCCGGTTCTCCTCGTAGCGGACCCGCCCAACCGCTCTCTACGTCATAGCCCTTGGCTCGCAAGTACTGCACCCAACCGGCCTGGCTCTCGGGCAGGTACAGCCCCACCGAAAAACCCGGCAAGATCCCGTCGTAGTAATCAAGACGGGGATCGTCCACGCCGTTGGCCCGGTACGGGTCTAGACCTTGATCGGTGTAGCCAAAGAGCGTCGGGTCAAAACCCGCCCGACGAGCCACCAAGGCGAGATTGTCAAAGCCGCTCGCCAAGGGTGTGCCGTTGGCCACCACCCGATTGTTCATCTGGTACATGCCGGTGTAGAGCGCGGCGCGCCCGGGCGAACACGGCGCGGCCTGGGAGAAGTGTCGTTCAAGGCGTACGCCCTCAGCGGCCACGCGATCGAGCGTTGGGCTTCGGACCAGCGGATGACCGGCCGCACCATAGGCGTCGCCTCGAAACTGATCGAGGGTAACAAAAAGCACGTTCACGACACTTTGTCCTCCACCAGGCGGTGCAAGTGGGTCGCGAGATCGTCCACGACCTCCAAGGCCTCGGGCACTACACCGCCCATCTCCAAAAATCCGTGCACCATGCCCTTGGCCTCGAGTAACTCTACGGGCACACCGCAGTGCCTTAGCAGCCCCGCGTACGCCACCGCCTCGTCACGCAGAGGATCACACTGCGCCACGATCACCACCGCCGGCGCGGCACCGGAGAGATCGAGGCGAAGGAGCGGCGTCACGCGTGGATCGGTATGGTCGCCGTACTGCCCCAGGTACTGACGGTAGTCGTAGCGAAGGAATTCAAGGTCGAGGAGGTACCCCGTGGCGAAGCGATGCGCCGATTCGGTCATCAGTTCGGGGCCTAACGTCGGATAGATCAATACTTGGGCCGCGAGGACGACTCCCTCGTCGTGCAGTTGGGCGGCGGCCACGGTGGCGAGGTTGGCGCCAGCGGATTCACCCATGACGATGAGGCGAGAGTTTGCCGCGCCGAACTCGCCTCGATGCTCCGCGACGTAACGAATCGCGTCCATCGCGTCGTTCAATCCCGCCGGAAAGGGGTGTTCGGGCGCGAGGCGGTAGTCGATCGCCAAAAACCGCATCTTGGTGTCCCACGCCAAACGACGACAGAGCCACTCGTGCGTGTCGAGGTCTCCCGTGACGAAGCTGCCGCCATGAAAATAGATCACCAGAGCCTGGGACTCTTCACTCATTGGCACGTACAAGCGTGCACGAATCGATCGATCGTCGAGTTCGATCGTGCGCTCCTCTTGGCTCTTCATTTGCGCCATCGTGCCTTGAAGGGCGAACGCCTCATCGCGAAAGACCCGACGACGCTCTTCGATGCTCACGCTCGACGGATGCGCGGGAGGTTGTTCGCGCGCTTGGCGCAGAATCGGCTCAAAGGCTGAATGGACCACGGGCACCTCCTGGGCCAACACTAGGCAATGCCCAAATCGAGGTCCCGTCGCCGCGGGCTCTCCAAAGTGTAAGGAGGACTTTGTGGAGCGGACGACCGGGCTCGAACCGGCGACCTCGACCTTGGCAAGGTCGCGCTCTACCAACTGAGCTACGTCCGCGTGGTGGTGCAATTGTAGCCGACGTTGAGCGACAAACGCCGACCGACTAACCCGGCGTCGAGGCGACGAGCGACTTGGCCTCTTCGAACATATAGTCACGCAGCGTGGCCATGTCGTTCATCCGATCGGCACAGCCAAAGAGTCCGAACTCCAAGTACTGCTCGAAGCCAAGTACCGTCACGTTGAGTGAAAACGCACCGAAGAGCGGTCCCACCGGCGCGGCCGAGGCGACGCGGTGACCACTGAACCACAGGGGCACGGGTGGACCGGGGACCGACGAGATCATCAGATTTGCCATCGGTAAGTGATCGAAGAGTCCAAAGGCCGAGATGAGTTTGGCGCCCAGCGAGATCAGCGTCGGACCGAGCACGCGGGGCAGGTCCTGGAAAATCTTCGCGCGGTGTTCGCGTTGTTCGCCAAGCGTCTTGTTGGCGTCACTCGAAATCGCGCGCAGACGTTCTTCGGGGTCTTCGATATCGGTGTGCAGGGCCACCAGCATGCCCGAAATCTGATTGCCCAAATTCGCGGTGTCACCCGCACCGCGCACGTTGATCGGCACAAAGGCGATGAGATCTCGTTTGAGGATCTCCCCGCGGACCTCGAGCAACCGGCGTAGCGCGCCGCTCGTGGTCGCCATCACAAAGTCCGTGACGCTCGCACCTCGGGCCTTCGCCGCGCGCTTTACGTCCGCGAGCGGCACACGCGTGCGGTGGAACGTTTTCTCGATCCCCGCCGCCCCGTTTAGCGACGTGCGCCTCGCTTCAAAGATTGAGGGTTGGTCCGGCGTGGCGTGTCGACGGCCCCGCACCGCGATCACCTGGATCAACGCGCGCACAATCTCATAAAGGCGACTCCCCCACGATCGGAGATTGTCGACGACGAGTTGGGGACGCTGGCGCACTCGCCCGATACCTTGACGCAAGAGCCCCAGTGAGGTCGTGACCGTGGGCTCTTCATCAACCAGTTCAACGATGGGTTCGGGCGCCCGCACTTCGGGTGAGATATCAAAGAGATTGGCGAAGGTCTCGGCCCCCGAAACGCCGTCGGCGAGCGCGTGGTGCACCTTAAGCGCCAGCGCCGCTCG
Source organism: Acidimicrobiales bacterium (assembly GCA_035533495.1). Classification (GTDB taxonomy): domain Bacteria; phylum Actinomycetota; class Acidimicrobiia; order Acidimicrobiales; family RAAP-2; genus RAAP-2. The sequence continues at coordinate 45,592 of DATLTW010000075.1, forward strand.
ACCGTCCTCGAGTCCTTCGATCACGAGCAGTTGCCAAAGCGGACGCTGCGCGGAGAGCGGGCGCGAGAAAAACTCCGAGATCAGCGCGTCAAATTGGACCGGCGAACCGGGCGACGGAACGACCACGCGCACCACGTGACGGTGGAGATCGAACTTCTCGTCGTGGATCAAAATCGGCCAGGTCATGTCCAAGGGCGCGCGCACGACGCGTTGCGTTAAGACCGGAATCTCGTGGAGCCTCGCGGCAACGTTGGCCCGCATGAGTTCGAACCGCTCCTTGGGATCGGCCACGTCACCAAAGTCGAGTTCGATGACGGCGCCGATGTTCATCGCCGTGCCGGGCGTTTCAAGGAGGAGGAACGCGCTGTCGAGGGGATCGAGAAACTTCGTCATCGGCCGCTGCTACCAAAACCGCCCGCGCCGCGAGCGGCGCTCGGCAGTTCCTCCACGACCTGAAAGTGCGAGGTGTCAAGGGGCAACACCACGAGTTGGGCGATGCGATCCCCCGGCTTGACGTGATAGTCGTGGTCGGCGTCTAAGTTCACGAGCGCGACCTTTAACTCTCCGCGATAGCCCGAATCGATCAGGCCCGGTGCGTTCGCCAACGTCACGCCGTGCTTGGTGGCCAATCCACTTCGTGGCAAGACGAAGCCTCCGTGACCTACGGGGATCGCGATGGCGAGACCCGTGGCAATCAAAGCCCGTCCGCCACCGGCCTTCAACGTACAGGGCTCCACCGCCACCAGATCACAACCCGCGTCGCCTTCGTTGGCGTAACGGGGCATCACGGCGTCGGGGCGCAGCACCTTGATGAAGATTTCCATTCCCGGAAGGCTACTCACGGCCCGAGACACGATTCAGTAGTGTCGCACTGTGCTGGTGTGGATGGATTTAGAAATGACGGGACTAGAACCACAACGCCACGTGATCGTCGAGATCGCCACACTGCTCACCGACGATCACCTCAACATCATCGCCGAAGGCCCCGATCTCGTCATTCACGCCTCACCCGAGCAACTCGCCCAGATGGGTCCTTTCGTGACCGAGATGCACACCACTTCGGGCCTCTTACCCGAGATCATCGCGTCTGAGGTCACGGTGGCCCAAGCGGAGGCGCAGACTCTCAAGTTTTTAAAAGCCCACATCGCCGAACCACGTTCGGTGCCACTGTGTGGAAACTCGATCGGTACCGACCGGCGATTCCTCCAGGAGTACATGCCCGAACTCGAATCGTTCTTGCACTACCGCAACGTGGACGTGTCGACCATTAAAGAGCTGGCCCGGCGCTGGCAACCCGACGTCGTCGCCGCGCTACCCGAGAAGGCGTCCACGCATCGCGCCATCGATGACATTCGAGAATCCATCAGCGAACTCACGCACTATCGGGCCAACCTGTTTCGACCCCTCGACGAGACCAAGTAATCTCAACCGCCATGGCCCAAGCCCCGCTCTCGCTTGTCGAGGCGACCGCACAATTGACGTCGGCCGGTCAGATGTTCGAAACCGAACGCGCGGTCGTCGACGGCGTCGAGATGAGGGTGTGGAAACACGCGCCGACAACACTGCGCCAAATCCTCGAACTCTCGTTGAACCACGCCTCGCGGGACTTCCTCATCTACGAAGGCCGTCGCCACACCTTTGACGAGCACTATCGAATCGCGGCCACCCTCGCGAGACGAGTGATCGAACTCGGCGTGCACAAGGGCGACCGGATCGCCGTGGCCGCGCGCAACTCGCCCGAATGGGTCATGAGCTTTTGGGGGGCAATGATTTCGGGCGCGGTGGTCGTGCCCCTTAATGCCTGGTGGACGACGGACGAGTTAATTTACGGACTGAGTGACTCGGGTACGACCGTCCTTTTCGTCGATGAGGAACGTCTCGAGCGGGTTCGGCCCCGCTTTGAGGAACTCGACTTCCTCACTACCGTCGTCGTCTTCAGCGACAGCCCGACCCGACCGGCCGATCTTGGAGCACCGCGCGCGCGCCCGCACGTCGTGGGATTCGAGGAGTTTCTCGGCGAGGTCGACCCGAGCGCGACGCCGCCCGACGTCGAAATCTCGCCCGACGACGAGGCCACGATGTTCTACACCTCGGGCACGACGGGACACCCCAAGGGAGCCCTTGGCACGCACCGCAACGCCACCACCAACATCATGAACCTGTTCTTTCGGGGCCAGATCGCGGCGTTACGAGCCGGCGCCGACGACGTGGCCCCCACCGGGGACGTCGTGCAGAGTTCGAACCTGCTCAACGTCCCGCTCTTTCACGCGACCGGGTGCTTGGCGGTCATGACCACCAGCACCGCCGCCGGCGCCAAAATCGTGATGATGCACCACTTTGACGCCGGACTCGCTCTCCATCTCATCGAAGACGAACGGATCACCGCGATCGGTGGCGTGCCCACGATCGCGATGCAGATCCTGGACCATCCGGACTTCGCGCAGTTCGACACCTCGAGTGTCACCAACGTCTCCTACGGCGGCGCGCCCGCGCCCCCCGAGCTGGTGAAGAGGATCTGCGCGGCCTTCTCGGTCGGTCAGCCCGGCAACGGCTACGGACTTACCGAAACCTCCGCGGGCGTCTGTTTCAACGCGGGGCCCGACTACGTCGCCAAGCCCAATAGTTGCGGACCGGTCGTGCCGACCTGTGAGGTGGCGATCGTGCCCGAGGAGTTCAGCGGCGACGAGCCCACCGACGATCTTCCCCGGGGCCCCGACGTGGTCGGTGAGCTTTGGGTCAAGGGGCCCAACGTCGTTCGGGGCTACTGGAATAAGCCCGAGGCCACGGCCAAGTCCTTCACGAAGGGCTGGCTGCACACCGGGGACATCGCGCGAATCGACGACGAAGGATATGTCTACATCGTGGATCGCGCCAAGGACATGATCATCCGCGGTGGCGAGAACGTCTACTCGGTGATCGTCGAAGCGGCTCTCTTCGAACACCCCGACGTTGCCGACTGCGCCGTGGTCGGCGTGCCCCACCCCACCCTCGGGGAAGAAGTCGCGGCGGTCATCGTGCTGCGACCGGGTCGGGTCGTGGAGGCCGAGGAGTTCTCGCGTCACGTGGCCACCCGCTTGGCGCGCTTTGAGGTACCGACCAAGGTGATCTTTCGTTCCACGGCGCTGCCGCGAAACCCCCAGGGGAAGGTCCTCAAGCGCGAACTGCGCGATTCCCTACTCGAGCCGATTGACCCGACGTCGCCCCCGTCCTAACGGGCCCGGGAGCGTTGCTCCTTGGCCCGGTAACGCCACGAGCCGGCCACTCGAAAGATGACCGACTCGCCGTGAAGTCGTCTTACTTGTTGGGCTGAGGTGTGAAGCGCAAGTAATCCTTGACCTTGCGAAAGCCCTTGGGAAACTTCGCCTTCGCGTCCTCGTCGGAGACCGACGGCGCGATGATGACGTCCTCGCCGTCCTTCCAGTCGATCGGCGTGGACACCGGATATTTGGCGCTCAACTGCAGCGAGTCCAGCACGCGCACGATCTCGTCGACGTTGCGCCCCGTCGAGGCCGGGTAGGTCAAGGTCAACTTCACCTTCTTGGCCGGATCGACGATAAAGACGCTGCGCACCGTCATCGTGTCGCTGGCGTTGGGGTGAATCATGTCGTAGAGGTCCGCCACCTTGTGATCCTCGTCACCGATGATCGGAAAGTTCAACTCGGCGCCCTGGGTCTCGCTGATATCGCTCTTCCAGCGCTGGTGCGATTCGACGTTGTCGACCGAGACCGCAATCAATTTGGTGTCGCGCTTGTCAAACTCCGCCCTGCGCGCCGCAAAGGCCCCCAGTTCGGTGGTGCACACCGGCGTGAAGTCCTTGGGGTGAGAGAAGAGAATGCCCCAGCCGTCGCCGAGGTAGTCGTAAAAGTTCAACGGTCCTTCGGTGGTGTCCGCAGTAAAATCGGGGGCCGCGTCGCCCAATCGAATTGACATTATTGCTCCTTGTGTGAGGTGTCAGTCGCTCGACCGCACTTCGACACCTTAGCGGCTGGACCCAAATTCTCGCAAACAACTAGTGGATTTGTAGAGTATTGGGCCCCCCGGCCCAGCGGACCCTGTGACACTAGAAGGGTGACAATCAATACCACGCCCGTCGTGGCGGCCTTTGACCTTGACGGCACGCTCAGCAATGGCGGGAGCGTCTTGAAGTGGCTGCGCGACGTGGCCGGTACATGGCCCACTTATTTGGCCACGCTCCGACTCGCCGGCCCGATCTTCGTGGGCGCCTTGAGGAGTGGCCCGTGGGCCGACCGCGCGAAAGAGCGCCTCTTTCAGCGTCTGTTGGGCGGTCGTGACGCGATCGAGGTCGCCGACACGTCGAAGCGCTTCGCGGTCGCGCACTTCAAATCGCACGGCCGTCAACGCCTACTCGAACGCCTCACGTGGCACCTTCGCCAGGGCCACGACGTCGTGATCGTCTCGGCGTCGCCGCAGATCTACGTCGACATCGTGGCCCAGGAGCTTGGCGCGGCCGCGGGGCTCGGCACCCGACTGGCGGTGGACCCACGCGGCGCACTCACGGGTAGTTATCTCGGCAAGAACTGCCGAGGCGAAGAGAAAATGCGCCGGCTGAGCGAGTGGATTGAAGCGCACCACTACGCGGGGCCGCCCCTGGTCTACGCCTACGGCAACTCGAGAGGCGACCGCGCGATGTTGCGCGCCGCGGGGCGTCCTTACAACGTCGGACGACTAGGTCGACTCGGCACCCTTGGCCACTTTCCTCGACTAAACAGCGAGACGACGGCCCCGATTACTGCTGGCGAATAGTAGCGCCCAGCTCGACGATGCCGCCCTCTCGTCCGTCGTAGGTCACCTGAATCGACGCGGCCTGCTCGCGCCACGCGATAACCGAATGGCCATGGTGGTCCACGATTCCCACGTTGAGGTCGTACACCCCGTCTAAGAGCGGGATCTGGGCCAAGTCGATGCCGATGACGTTGGCACCCGGCACCAGATTGACCGGCGAGCCCTGCGCGTCACTTCGACTCACGAGCAGGCCGCCACGAGTGAAGACCTCCATCACGAAGTTCCCGCTGTAGGCCGTTCTCGAACTCACGCTGACGTCAAGGTGCAGTGCTGATCCGCTGCGAATCTCAAAGGAACCCGACGGCGTCGTGACGTTGTCGATGCTGATGGAGTCTTGGAGCCGGACGGTGTTGTGCTCGACCACGTCATCGAACAGGTGTTCACGAAAGATTCGTAGTGACTCCTGGGTAGGACCGTCGGCGATCATGTGACCGCCGTCGAGCACGACCGCACGGTCGCACAACGCTCTCACTTGGTCCGCGTTGTGCGTCACGAGAAGAATCGTGCGCCCCTCCTCTTGAAACCGGCTGATGCGGTCGACGCATTTGGCTTGGAACTTCTCATCACCCACCGCGAGCACCTCGTCCACGACCAAGATGTCGGGATCCACGTTGACCGCCACGGCGAAGGCCAGGCGAACGTACATCCCGCTCGAATAGAACTTCACTTGGGTGTCGATGAACTGTTCGATTTCGCTAAAGGCCACGACGTCATCAAAAATGGCGTCGACCATCCGCTTCGAGAAGCCCAACATGGCCCCGTAGAGATAGACGTTGTCGCGTCCCGACAACTCAGTCTGAAAGCCGGCGCCGAGCTCGAGTAGTGCCGCGAGACTGCCGCGCAGTTTGATCTCGCCTGTGGTGGGCTTTAACACACCACAGATGCACTTCAAAAGAGTCGACTTGCCCGATCCGTTCTGGCCCACGATGCCGACCGTCTCGCCCTGTCCCACCGTGAAGTTGATCCCCGAGAGGGCATGAAAGACCTCGGTCGAACCCGAGCGCGGATGGAGGAGGCGCTCCTTGAGCGACTGGTGGCGTTCGTGATGTATCTTGAACTGCTTCGAGACGCCCTGGACGTCGATGACCGCCGCCATCAGAGCTCCGACTCAAAGTTTCCCTCGAGGCGTCCAAAGATGGCCTCAGCGATGACGAACAACAATATTGATATCCCCAAGAGCAGGAGATTCAAAATGAGGAACTTTTCAAACGACCAGGTGGGCAAGATATGCAGAATCTGGCCCGTGACCGTAGAGCGCACGACGGTGCTTACGTAAAAGACGCGCTGAAAGGTCACGACGATCAGCGTCACCGGATTCAAGAAGTACAGCGCGGAGAGACCGTGGCGTGCCAGGTGTGGCGCAATCGAGTTTTCGTAGGAGTAGACCACCGGCGTCAACCAGAACCAAAGCTGCAAAAGCACTTCCATCAGGTGTTTCATGTCCCGCAAGTAGACATTGACCGCCGACATCACGATCGCCAACGCTGACGTGAAGAGGTACAACGCTACGAACGAGATCGGCAGAATCAACAGGAAGCGCCACGCCGGCGCGCGGCCTAGGGCGGCCACAAAGATTACCAGCACCACCAACTGAACGACGAAGTACACCACCGCCGCGCCGACATTGGAAAGGGCCAGAATCTCGCGGGGGAACGAGACCTTCTTTACCAGGGCCGCCCGATCGACGATGACGCCGGTGGCGGTGTTGATGGAACTCTGAAACATGTTCCACACAACGAGACCCGAGAAGAGGTAAATCACGAAATTCGGAATGCCGTTCTTCAAGAAGATGGAGAAGACCATGTAGTAAACGGCCAGGGTAAAGGCCGGCGAGAGCATCGACCAGAAGAGTCCGAGTGTCGAGTTCTTGTACTTGATGCGAATGTCCGAAGAGATAAGTCCCAGGAGCAGTTCGCGCCGTGACCAAAGGTTTCTTAGTCGAGTCGAGAGGTTGGCGCGTGCGCTGACGACGCGAACCGGCGCGTCGTCAAGCGAATGATGTCGTTGGCCCGCCGAAGCGGCGTCGCTCACTAGGCCCCTTGACGAACGGCCGAACGCTCAATGACGGCGTCGATGAAGCCGTACTCCAACGCTTCTTGTGCCGTGAACCAACGATCGCGGTCCGAGTCGGCTTCGATGCGCTCGAGCGGCTGACCGGTGTGAAAGGCGATGCGCTCCGCGAGCGTCTTTTTCATGTAGATGATTTGCTCGGCCTGAATCGCGATGTCCGAGGCCTGGCCCTGCATTCCGCCAATCGACGGCTGGTGCATCAAGATACGGCTGTGCGGCAACGAAAGTCGCTTACCCGGCGCTCCAGCGCACAGCAAGAACTGGCCCATCGAGGCCGCCATGCCGATGCAGATCGTGCGTACGTCACAGTTAACGTACTGCATCGTGTCGTAAATCGCCAGTCCGTCGTAAACAGATCCACCCGGTGAGTTGATGTAGAGACTGATGTCCTTATCTCGGTCTTCCGCCTCGAGCAGCAGCAGTTCGGCGCAGATTCGATTGGCCGTGTTCTGGTCAACTTCGGATCCCAAAAAGACGATCCGCTCTCGCAAAAGGCGCTGATTGAGATCGTTCACGCCAAAACCTTCAGACATTGAGGAGTTATTCATGCGACCAATCTACCGTGCGAGACTGCTCACTCCCCCTCTTACGCCCTAGAGTGGAGTCACTCGCGGGCGTGGCGGAATTGGCAGACGCGCTGGTTTTAGGTACCAGTTCTTCGGAGTGTGGGTTCGAGTCCCTCCGCCCGCACCAGACCTCCGCCCGCACCAGTACCATGCGCGTACGCTCACGCCACGGCGCCTGCTAGCATAGAGAACGCTGTTTCATCGCATCTCGCGATGGAGACCGATTCGACTGATTTCTGCGAGTTGGGCTCATTTCAACTCGTAGGAGTTTCATGTCCACGTCCTTTGCCGAACTCGGCGTCCCCCCACGTCTCGTGGAGCGCCTCAACGCGCGAGGCATCACCGAGGCCTTCCCGATTCAAGAGGCCTCCATCCCCGACGCGCTCCAAGGGCGTGACGTGGTGGGCAAAGCCATCACCGGTTCTGGCAAGACTCTGGCGTTCGCCCTGCCCCTGATGGCCCGTCTGGGCAAGGCCCGTCCCCGTAAGCCGATCGCCCTCGTTCTCGTGCCGACGCGTGAGCTGGCGGCCCAGGTTCAAAAAGAGATCGCGCAATTGACCGACGACCGCGGACGTCGCGTGATCTCGATCTACGGCGGTACGTCATACAACGTCGCGCGCAAGGCCCTCAACTTTGGCGTGGACGTCGTCGTGGCGTGCCCCGGGCGACTCGAGGACATGCTCGAGCAAGGAGCCCTCGACTTGGGATCAGTGACGACCGTCGTCGTCGACGAAGCCGATCGCATGGCCGACATGGGCTTCTTGCCCTCGGTGCGGCGCATCGTGGCCTCGACTTCGCCCGAACGTCACGTGATGCTATTTTCGGCCACGATGGGCCCCGACGTCTCGTCGTTGGTCCGAGAGTTCACCCACAACGCCGCCATCCACGACGTCGTGGGCGACGAGGCGCCGAACGACGTCGACCACTACTTCTGGCGTGTCGCGCGTGATCGCCGTCCCGATATCACCGCCGACATCGTCGAGCAGTACGAGCGCGCCCTCATCTTCACCCGCACGAAGCACGGCGCCGACCGCCTGGCGCGCCAACTGGGCGATCGGGGCATCTCCGCCGTGGCGCTGCACGGTGACCGTTCCCAAGCCCAGCGCGAGCGCGCCCTACGTAGCGTCAAAAGCGGCCAGATCAAAGTGCTCGTGGCGACCGACGTCGCCGCGCGCGGACTGCACATCGAACTCCTGCCGGTCGTGGTGCACTACGACCCGCCGGCGCAAGCCACGGACTACTTGCACCGTTCGGGTCGAACCGGACGTGCCGGAGCGACGGGCGCCGTGATCTCCCTTGTCGGCGAGGACGTGCTGGGACAGGTAAAGCGCCTGCAGCGCGCGCTCGGTTTGAATCCGTCCATTGAGTCTCGTGAAGACGCCACGGCAATTCGCTTAGGCGCCGTTGACGACGCGGTCGCTGCGGAACGGCTCGACGAGCGTTCGCCCAAACGACGCCCCGAGTCGTCGACTCCTCGCGTGCGAGAGCGCGGCTCGCGGAACTTCGCGCCCCGCGAACCACGAGAACGTGTCGCGACCACTCGACACCCCCGGCGCTCCAATGAGAGCACGCCACGTCCGGTGCGAGGTTTTGAACGTCGCGAGGCACCCACCGTTCGCGACGAGAATCCGCGTCGAGCTCGAGGTAGCGAGGCGGTCGTGAGCTTCTTCAACGACTCCAAGGGCTTCGGCTTCGCCAGTGACGACAAGGGCGATGACCTCTTCATTCACTTTTCGAATATTGTGGGCGACGGTTTTAAGTCACTCAGTCAAGGTCAAAAGATCACCTTCGAAGAGGCACACGGCCCCAAGGGCCGCGAGGCGAAGAACGTACGCGTGATCGGCCCCGGTCGCGCTCGGCGTCACTAAGGTCGCCGACGGTGCCCGAGCGCCCACTCGTTGAACCACACCCCGGCCCGGCGCCAGAGGATCTGCTCATTGAAGACCTCACGGTCGGCGATGGCACTCTGGCCCAACCCGGCCAGACGGCGGTCGTGCACTACGTGGGCGTAGGCGTGTCGAGCGGCGAAGAGTTTGACGCCTCGTGGAACCGGGGCGAACCTTTCGACTTTCGTCTCGGCGCCGGTCACGTGATCAAAGGTTGGGACGAGGGCGTGGTCGGCATGCGGATTGGCGGCCGACGCCGACTCGTGATTCCCTCACGCCTGGGGTACGGGGCACGCGGCGCGGGCGGCGTCATTGCGCCCAACGAGACGTTAATTTTCGTCATCGACCTGCTCGAACTGCGCTAATTGAGCGGCGCGCGAAGCTCGTCCACGGCGAGCATGCGCTGGTAATCACCGTATCGTTCGCAGCAGATCTCCGCGACCAGGCGGAGCCGATCGTTGGGATTGCTCAGACTCAACACTTTGAACTGGTCAGGGATCGACATCGGCGTGAGCGAACAGAGCTGCCAACTCAGCACCTTCGCGTCGTCGTCCATCGCAAAGTTTCTCTGCAGACACTGTTCGGTAACGATCTCACTTTGCAATGTCCGTAACGCGCGAACCGCGGACTCGGTGGACTTGAGGAGTGCCGGGTCAATGGCCACGTCGTCACAGCAGCGCTGTCCGACTCGAGCTCGAGGATAGGGATCGTCCATGAGCCACTCGGCAACTTCGAAGCACTCCACGCCCTCGATCACGATGAGGGTCTGCCCGTTGGACAGACAGTGCGATCCGAGAATCTCCACGACGGTTCCCACTGAGGTGCGTTCGTCGTTGCCCCCCACCTCCGAGCCTCGCTCGATAAGACACGTGCCAAAACGTTGCTCGGCTTCCACGTCGGCGAGGAGGCGGTGATAGCGCGGCTCAAAGACACACAGGCCAACCGTTTGGTGAGGGAAAACCACCATCCCCAAAGGGAACATGGCCAACTCGCGCGACGTCACTCTCCCACCCTACGGGTGAACGCTGTGCGAACGCCCTAGGAACTCTCGAGCGCGGCCACGAACGCGCGCAGTGCGTGGCCCCGGTGCGAACGCGCGTTCTTCTCCGCCGGGGTCAGTTCGGCTAAGGACCTTCCGCCCTCTTCAACGGGGGCGAAGATGGGATCGTAGCCAAAGCCCCCGTCGCCCTGGGGACCTTGAAGGATCGTCCCTTCGAGCACGCCGTCGACCCACCACGACTCACCGCTCGGGTACGCCACCGCGATCACGGTGCGAAAACGGGCCCGTCGATCGGCGACGTCGACCCCATGGAGTTCGACCAGCACCTTTTTGACGTTCTCGTCAAAGTTCACGTCGTCGCCGGCGTAACGCGCGCTGTGCACCCCCGGGCGACCGGCGAGCGCGTCGACGAACAGACCGGTGTCGTCAGCGATCGCCGCCTGGCCCGTTGCGTTGGCGAGCGCGCGCGCCTTTAACAGAGCGTTGCCTTCGAGCGTGTCTTCGGTCTCCTCGACGTCGGGCACTCCGCCGGGTCGGGGCAGCAGTTGCACGTCGTAGGGAGCGAGAATGCTACGCATCTCACCAACTTTGTGCTCGTTCGCGGTGGCTATGACGAAGGCACTCACTTCTTCCTTGGCGACGGCGGCGTCGCGAGCACCGCGCGCTGAGCGTCGTTGATCCGCCCTATACCGAGCGCCGCTAGGTCCAAGAGCTGATTGAGTTCGTCTCGGTCGAAGGCTTGGTGCTCGGCGGTGCCCTGGACCTCGACGAAGCGTCCCGCGCCAGTCATGACCACGTTCATGTCCGTGTCCGCTCGAACGTCCTCTTCGTAGGGCAGGTCGAGCATCGCCACGCCATCGACGATGCCGACCGACACCGCCGCCACCAGGTCGCTGAGCGCGTGCTCGCCGACCACGCTCTCTTGGACTAGGCGCGAGAGGGCGTCGTGTAGCGCAACGTACCCGCCGCAAATCGACGCCGTGCGGGTGCCTCCGTCAGCTTGAAGAACATCACAGTCCACCACAATCTGGACGTCGGGCAGAAGTTCCAATCGCGTGACGCTTCGCAGAGAGCGACCGATCAGACGTTGAATCTCTTGAGTTCGTCCCGACTGTTTGCCCTTAGCCGCTTCACGGTTCGCACGTTCGGGCGTCGAGCCCGGCAGCATCGAATACTCCGCGGTGACCCAGCCTCGACCCTTCCCCTTTAGCCAGCGTGGCACGTCGCTGTCCACCGACGCCGTGCAGAGCACGCGAGTGCGCCCGAAACTCACGAGGACCGATCCGGCGGCCATTTCGGTGTAGTCGCGCTCAAAGCGTAAGGGACGCGCTTCGTCAAAGGCGCGCCCGTCGGCGCGAAGTACGGACATCTCTCTCCTTAGGTCGTACAAAGAGTGCGTGTTAACGGTAGTAGAGATTTCCTCACCGCTGCCTTTTAGAAATAGATAGTCGCCTTGGCGCGTTCGACGACCTCGTCGAGGTCGTCGCTCCACGCCCCGGTGGAAAGGTACTTCCACCCGTCGTCGGCGATCATCGCCACGATGGTCGCCGAGCGACCGTCTTCGATGGTTGCGGCGCACTTAACGGCGCCGGCCACCACCGCGCCCGAGGAGAGCCCGCTAAAGAGTCCGACTTCGGTGAGTCGCCGTGTCCATTCGATCGACTCACGCGGGCGAACGATGACCTTGCGGTCGAGGAGTCGCTCACCGTCGTTGTCGCTGAAGATCGGTGGGACGTACCCGTCGTCGAGATTGCGCAATCCGTCAACGGTTTCGCCGCTGGGTGGCTCGACGGCCCAGATCTGGGTCTCGGGCCGCTGCTCCTTTAAGTAACGCCCAACGCCCATCAACGTGCCCGACGTGCCTAGACCGGCGACGAAGTGCGTGATCTCAGGCACGTCGGCCAAGATTTCTGGTCCCGTTGTCATGTAGTGCACGAGGGGGTTGGCCGGATTGGCGTACTGATAGAGAAAGATCCACTCGGGATGGTCAGTACTCAGCGACTGAGCGAGGCGCACCGCGCCGTTGGATCCCTCACTACCGGGTGAGTCGATGATCTCGGCTCCAAAAGCCACCAGTAGTTGGCGCCGTTCGGGCGAGACGTTGCTGGGCAGCACGACCTTGAGGTGGTACCCGCGCAACCGACAGACCAGGGCCAGGGCGATGCCGGTGTTGCCCGAGGAGGGTTCGAGAAGCGTCTGGTCGACTTGGCCCGGGATCAAGCGGCCGTCTCGTTCGGCCGCGTCGATCATTGAAAGGGCGACGCGGTCCTTCACCGACCCGGCGGGATTGCGCCCTTCGAGCTTGACGAGTAACGAAACGTTGGGCTTGGGTGAAAGAACGCTCACGTCGACGATGGGCGTGTTGCCGATCAGGTCGAGCACTGAGGCGTAGCGCGTCACTACCAGAGGCCGCCCGCGACGGCGGGAAGGAGCGTGATCTCGTCATTATTCGTGATCAGCGCGTCTACACCGCCCAGATAGCGAACGTCGTCGTCGTTTATGTAGACATTCAAGAATCGGTGCAGGGTTCCGTCGTCGTTCAGGAGCTGGCCCTTCACCGCGGGATACGTCGTCGTTAGTTTGAAGAGAACCTCACCGACCGTCGAACCTTCGACGGCAATGACGCTCGCGCCCCCCATGGCCGGACGAAGCACGGTGGGGACTCGTAGTACAGCCGACATGACTCCTCTTTCGACGCCTGGGCCAATTCCTGACCTTCTGAGTCAACATTATCGTCTCGCGGCCGCGTCGTGTCAAAAACTTCCAGTTTTGAGTCAGTTCACGACCTCAATCGGCTCAACGGTCACGCTCCCCTCGAGGACGCGAAAACTGCGTACGTCGGCTGGCGAGTCCCGCAAGGAAGCGATGACGTAGTGCCAGGAGGGATCGGGAGCCTGGAGAATATCAGTGGGACTGGGATACGCCTCAGTGTGGGTGTGCGAGTGAAACACGCCAATCACGTCGATACCCTCCTCGTCGACCCGGCGATAGGCGCGCAGCAGCACGGCGGGGTCGATCTCGTAGACCTTGGCCGAATCGGCGACGTTCGCACTAGCCAGGACGTCAACGACCTTGCCATCGGACGTGCCAAGCAACAGTCCACAACCCTCGTTGGGCAACGCACGAATGCACGTCGCGACGATCGCGTCATGGTGCGATGAACGAAGGGTGAGCACGCAGTTACCCTAGCGAGCGCCGGTCCAATCGCCGTGGCCGCCTCACTACGCTTATTGCGTGGCACGGGCGAAACAGATCCAGGAACGTCGCGCGAAAAAGCGTGAGGGCGCTGACGGCGCTGACCGGGTGGTCGCCACTAATCGCCGCGCCCGACACGACTACGAGATCCTCGAGACGCTTGAGTGCGGCATCGTGTTGACCGGCTCGGAAGTCAAATCCCTAAGAGACGGCAAAGCACAGATCGCGGAGAGTTACGCCCGGGTCGACGAGGACGAACTCTGGCTCTTTCAGGCGCATATCCCCCCGTGGAGCTACGCCGTGGGTTTTGGCAGTCACGACCCGGACCGCCGTCGAAAACTTCTCGTTCATCGTCACCAGATTGATCAATGGAGGTTGAAGGTAGAGACCCAATCGCTCGCCATCGTGCCCCTCAAGCTCTACTTTAAAGACGGTCGGGCGAAGGTGGAGTTAGGCCTCGCCAAAGGTCGCAAGCAACAAGACCGCCGCCAAGCGCTCGCCAAGCGCGACGCGGAACGAGAGATGGCGCGAGCAATACGCAACGTTGAAAAGTATGGCTAAATTGAGTGACAAATTGGCCTTACGAATGCTGCGGGAGCCTTCGACGGTACACTTATCGAGCGACCAACTTGGTCGGACAGTAACGAGGGGGTGATTGGTTTCGACGACAGTCGTCAAAGTGAAAGAAGCGAGCCGTGGTCTCCGGAACCACGTTAAAGAGCCGGAAACAATAAATAAACGCCAAACTTCAGTTTGCGTTTGCTGCTTAGGTAGCAACATCCGCCTTGACCCAGCCCTACGGTTTAGTAAACGGGTGTCATAAAGTAGGGCTTACCCACGTGGTTCGTTAGTGATCTCGTAGGGACAATTCAGCTAACTACGGAACGCCACCGGCGCTGACAACAGTGACGATCCCGACAATCTCCTGCCAGCTGCGCTCGGAGAAAGTTCACCAAGAAGCTGCCGGACCGGGGTTCGATCCCCCGCACCTCCAAGGATGCTCGAGGTTCACTTCGAACATTGTTGGAGGTGAAATCACTCCTGATCCCTTTTAACGCTCAAGCAAAGTTCGCCTCGTTAGAAGGCGTCACTCACGTGGGCGATCGACGACTCGCCCGCCTGAGACACTCCATGACCTCTTCGTCAGATGTCTCTTCGAAGTGTTCGTACCACTGACCAACGGAGAACGAGCCCTCGGCCGTAGCGAGCACCACGACCTCGTCGGCCTCACCGTGAAGTTCATCAACGGTGCGCGTCGACGCCATCGGCGCCGTCAGGACTACCCGAGCGGCACCCCGGGCGCGAGCAGTCCGGCACGCCGCTCGGGCCGTCGCGCCCGTCGCGATTCCGTCATCGACAATCACCGCAACGCGACCTTCTATTGACATTGCTGGACGATCGCCGCGATACTTCTCAATCCGACGCGCCAGTTCGGCCCGTTCGCGCCCTCCAACGGCAGCAAACTCCTCGGGTGAGACGCGCAGCGCGACCACCACGTCATTTTCAATCACGACTGTGCCGTCTTCTCCAATAGCGCCCATGGCCAACTCACGCTGGGACGGCACGCCCAGCTTTCTCACGACGAGTACCTCCAGGGGAAACCGCAAGGCGACGGCCACCTCATCGGCAACAAGTACCCCGCCACGGGGTAATCCGAAAACGATCGCGTTCGCGAGATTGGGAAGCGTTGCCAGTTTCGCGGCCAACTGACGCCCGGCATCAGCACGATCTACGAAGCGATTCACGGACCTCACCTCCTGCCTTCGTCTCACTCTCTAGGACGCCGCGTTACGAGGTCTTCAAGCGTTAGGCCGCGGTCAACTTCTCTTTCGTTAGGCCGAAGGACCGGAGAAAATTACGGACCCTCACCACCTGTTCTTCCGTCAAGTCACGATTCCGATTCGACCCAAAGGAGACGGTTTCGCCTTCGATCGTCACGGCCCAGTTACCACGGTGCGTCTCGTGAACCTCACCGAATCGTGCCAGCAACGAGCACACGTCGTGCCACTGGATGTTGTGATTCAGTGGGTGGCAAAACAGCTTCTGCGCGGTAAGGCGGTGGTGATGATCCAACTTGATCGACATTCTCGACCCCCTCAGCAAGCTAAGTGTTCCTTGGCCTGAGAGCACTATCCACCTTTTAGGCGGGGCTGTCAAGGAGTGCGACGAGCTCGACGTGCTCGGTCATCGGAAAGAGGTCATATACCTTAAGGAGATTCAAGGCAAACCCGCCCCCTAAGAAAACCTTAAGGTCGCGGGCGAAGGTCGCGGCGTCGCACGAAACGTAAATAACCCTTCGTGGCGAACGACGAACGAGCGCGGCCGCCACACCCTTGGCGAGTCCATGGCGCGGCGGATCGAGTACGACCGTGGCCCCTACTCGCACCGCGTCGTTCACCGAACGCGGCGTGACGGACCACTCGCGAACCTTCATCTGCTTTAAGCCCGACGCGTTGGTACGCGCGTCGCGAACCGCGAAGGGCGACGATTCAACCGCCGTCAACCGTCCATTAGCTCCCACGCGTTTCGCGAGGGGAACGCCAAAGAGCCCGACTCCACTAAACAGGTCGACCACGTCGTCGCCGTCACCCACGTTCGCCATCTCGAGCACCGCGTCCAACAACACCGTGGGCGCGCTGCGATGAGACTGCCAAAACGACAACGGGCTCACCGAGAACAAGAAATCGTGCACCGCGACGCGTGATTCGGTCGACGGATGGAGCGGCGCGCCGACCAGCGAACGAAGTTCAAAGGTGGTGCCACGCTCGGACTCTCGGCGGGCCACCGCGAAGGGTTCGCCGTCACCGATCGCGCGAAGTTCGACCTCGCTGACACCACGCCACGAGTGACCAAAGGCCGGCTCGAACCTTTCATCGCCGATCCAACACGCGTCGAGGGCGACGAGCTGATGGGAGCGGGCCGTTCGAAGGCCCAGGCGACCTTCATCGTCTACCCCACAGCGCAATCTGGTCCTCGAGCCACTGATCGGTCCTTTCGTCTCAGTCACCGTCACTTCGATCTCGAGCCCCGAAATCCGGCGAAGGTGTTCGGTCACGAGCGAGGCCTTCCAGGAGAGTTGGGCCCCTAGCGAGGCGTGTTGAAGGTCACAGCCGCCGCAACCACCAGCGTGGGCGTACGGACACGGCGCCGCCACCCGATCGGGGCTAGCTTCAAGCACCCGCACGGCGTCGCCGCGATAGAACGTCGAGCTCGACTCGGTTACCTGAACCTCAACGAGCTCGCCCGGCAAGGAGTGGCGCACGAAGATCACCCGTCCGTCGTCGGCGCGGCCCACGCCGCCCCCGGTGGCGGGTCGCTCGATCCGCACCGTCACTACCGAAAGAGCCGATTGCTCGCTCACGGCTCTCGCCTAGTCAAGGCGACTCAGGAAGATGTCGACAAGCACCTGAGTGCGTTCGCGTGCCGCGGGCGTTTCGCGGGCGGTCTGTTCGAGCAGCGCATCCAGATCGAGGCCGAGCTCTCGCGTCTCTTGCTCGTCAGCGTTGAGCCACTCTCTCAACTGCGCCTCGTCAATCTCGGGGTGAAACTGCACGCCCACGTTCTTGCCGATCGCGAAGGCCTGGACCGCGAGCGGCGAGGTCGCCCAGAGTTGGGCCGAGCCGGGCAGCGTGCATTGGTCAGAGTGGAACTCGAACCAGGGGCCCCGGGGCAACGCAATACCGGGCACGACGTCGACTTCAAACCATCCGATCTCTCCGTCGGGGGCTCGAGTGACGTCGCCCCCGAAGTAGCGACAGAGTGCCTGGGCCCCGAAACAGACCCCGAAAATTGGAAGACCCCGCCGATCGGCCTCGCCGATGAGCGTCAACTCTCGACCAAACCACGCCGCTTCGACCTCGTGGTCGTAGACCGCACACTTCGAGCCCAGTATCACCAAAACGTCGAAACCATCGAGCGAGGGGGTCGCGCTCGTCTCGTTCATCATCACGAGGTCAAGCTCGTAGCCACGGGCCTCGAGCGCCTCGCCGACCAGACCGGGGCTGTCTTCAAAGTGGTGACGGAGTACCAACGCGCGTGCCATCGTGCCTTCGACTTTAGTGAGTGTGACTACGCAGTCCTCAACTAGGCACTCGGCAACGACCATCCGATCGACTCGGCGATCTCCTTGCACGTTGGACAGAGTGGATACTTCTGAGGGTCGCGTCCCGGAACCCAAAGCTTCCCGCAGAGCGCTCGCACGGGCGTGGCGTTGACCATGCCTTCGACCACCGAATTGCCCAGCGCCACGAATTCGCCATCTTTAGGGGTGTAACCCTCGAGCACGAGATGCTTAAAACGCTCGTGATCTCCTTCATCGTGTTGGGTCGATGTTTGAACCTGCACTTCAGTTTGGGGCTGGGTGCTCACGCGAACAATTTATCGAGTGCCCGTAGTGTTTACTTACCATGAAGAGTCGACGCCGACGACTGCCACCCCCGCGGACGACGGGCCGGGTGACGTCTCACTTCACCCGCGAGGGCACGCAGAAGAGCGTCTATCGCACCGAACGCGAGGCCCGCAGCGCGGCCCAATTAGCGTGGACGTTGAACGGCGCCGAGCTCGACGCGTATCGATGCGACTACTGCCACCAGTGGCACGTCGGCAAGCGCTTTCGCGACGATTAGCGAGCGAATTGGAAAACGGGCAAGATAGAGAGACTCGAAACGAAAGGTTCCCCATGGCGGTCCAGGCGTATATCTTGATTCAGTCAGAAATTGGCTCGAGCGAAAAGGTGGTGCTCGCCACGCGCGCCGTGCCCGGGGTCCTGGAGTCCTTTGAGGTAACGGGACCCTACGACGTCATCGTTCGCTGCGAAGCGGCCAGCGTCGACGATTTGGGCAAGTTCATCGTGGGCGCCATTCAAAAGGTCCCGGGCATCACCCGAACGTTGACCTGCCCCGTGGTCAATATCTAGCCGAAGGCGCCCGCGGCGCGTAGCGTCGCCTGACGTTCTTCGCTGATTCCCCACTTCGCGAGGCCCTCGCGCGTGCCCGATCCCGCTCGGCGAGGCGGAGACCCGATCTCCGCTGGTGTCTTGGAGAATCGTGGCGCCGGTTCGGGTTGCACGGGCCCTTCTGAGGAAAAGACGTGCCGAGCGGTGTTGTAGGGATGGCGCGACGCTTCCGAAGGTGAGAGCACGGGTGTCACGCACGCGTCGCCGTCACCGAAGATCTCCATCCACTCGTCACGGGTTTTCGATTGAAAGATCGCCGTGAATCTCTCTTTCATGCCCGGCCACGTCGCGCGGTCCATTTGCGCGGGCAGTTCCTCAACGTCGAGACCCAGACCACGCACGAGCTCGCCGTAGAACTTGGCTTCGAGGGCGCCCACCGCGACGTAGCGATGATCTTGCGTTTCGTAGACCTCGTAGAAGTGCGCCCCGGTATCAAGCAGATTGACGCCCCGTTCCTCAATCCAGTAGCCGCTGTTCAAAAAACCGTGGGTCATCGCCATCATCGACGCCGATCCGTCGACCATGGCCGCGTCGACGACCTGGCCTTCGCCACCGCGTTGCGCCGCGAACACCGCCGCCATGACCCCGTACACCAAGAACAAGGCCCCGCCGCCAAAGTCGCCGACGAGATTGATGGGCGGTACCGGCCGCTCGCCCACGCGCCCAAGGGGCCAGAGCGCACCCGAGATAGCGACGTAGTTGATGTCGTGGCCCGCCCGCGTCGCCAAGGGTCCCGCCTGCCCGTAGCCGGTCATTCGTCCATACACCAAGCGTCTATTTCGTTTCCAGACAGCTTCGGGTCCCAGGCCCAGGCGTTCGGTGACCCCGGGGCGAAAGCCCTCTATAAGCACGTCGGCCTGTTCACAGAGCTCGAGCACGAGGTCGCGTCCGGCGGCCCTCTTTAGGTCGATCGCGACCGAGGGCCGCGATCGGTTCAAGACCTCGAACGTGGTCGTGGCTTCGGCGTCGGGGTCACCGCGCTCGAAGCGCAACACGTCGGCCCCTAAATCAGCGAGCAGCATGCAGGCGTAGGGTCCCGGTCCAATGCCGGCGAGCTCAAGCACCTTCAGCCCCGTTAGTGGTCCGCTCACAGCGTCAGTGTAGGGGCGCTCGACTTCGCCCCCGGGACTAGTCCCACCAAAGATCGTGCCCGAGGACTCCCCGAGCGATGAGGCCAAGTTGGATCTGGCTGGTGCCCTCAACGATCGTGAGTTGACGAGCGTCTCGGTAGAACTGCTCCACCGGGTGATCTTCCATGTAGCCCGCGGCGCCGAGGAGCTGCACCGCGAGCCCCGAGGCTTTCACCGCGACCTCGGTGGCGTAGTACTTGGCCATCGAAAGCATCGGTACGTACTCTTTGGTGTACTTGCCTTGGTCCGAGAGCCACGCCGCGCGGTACGTCAAGAGTCGGGCCGCTTCAATCTCGGTTGCACACTTGGCGATCTCCCACTGGATGCCTTGAAAATCGGCAATCGTCTTGCCAAATGCCTGGCGCTGCTTGACGTACTCGGTCGCGTACATCAACGCGCCCTCAGCCAGTCCTATCCCCCGAGCGGCCACGATGGGCCGCATCGCGTTGAGTGACTCCATCACCAACGAAAAACCGCCGCCGAGGATTTGGCGGGGCCCCACCCGTACATTCTCAAAATGAATCTCGGTCGTGTCGATGCCCTTCACGCCCATCTTTTTGTCGACCCGAGGCCGCGACACACCGGGCGTGTCGGCGTCCACGATGAAAGCGCGGATATTCGTATGATCGCGAAGTGCGGGGTCACCAATCTTGGCAAAGACCACGAACCAGTCGGCCTGCATCCCTCCCGAGATCCAACACTTCGTTCCATTGAGAACGTAGCCGCCCCCTACGTCGGGATCTTCGCTCGCTCGGGTCTGCATGCCGGCCACGTCCGAGCCAGCGCCCGACTCGGAGAGGCAAAAGGCCGCGCGCTGCGACCCGTTCGCGATACCGGGCAAGTAACGCATCTTCTGTTCTTCGTTGCCGGCGATCATGATTGGCCCGGTGGGTAATCGCGTGAGCAACAACATGAGTCCGAGCACGTTGGAGTACTTCGTCACCTCTTCAATCGCGAGAGCGAGACCCATGATGCCCGCGCCCGACCCGCCGTACTTTTCTGGAATACAAAGTCCAAGCAGGTCCGCTCGCTTGAACTCGTCGAAGAGGTCTTGGGGATAGACGCCCGTGAGGTCAATGTCGCGCGCGCGCGGGCGTATCTTCTCTTGAGCGAGACGGCGCACGCTTCGTTGAAGCTCCAAGAGCTCTTCCGATACTCCAAAGTCCATATCCAGCAAATTAGCCCCTAACACTCACGGGAGGGTTCGAAGATGTTCACGTCTTTTTGGTCGTGCGACCCTGTGCCAACATTGCTCCATGGCGACCTTCCGACGCAGTGAGGAGTTGCGCACGATGTCGACAGCCAGGTACGACGTCGTGGTCATCGGTGCTGGCATGACTGGGGCGGGCGTTGCTCTTGACGCCGCCTCTCGGGGCCTTCGCGTAGCGCTCATCGACCGCGGCGACTTCGCCTCGGGCACGAGTTCCAAATCCTCCAAGATGGTCCACGGCGGTCTTCGATACCTTCAACAGCGAGAATTTCGCCTCGTCTACGAAAGTCTCCGCGAACGCCAACGGCTTTTACGAAACGCTCCGTATCTCATACAGCCTCTGCCCTTCCTCATTCCCCTCTTTGGCTCAAACGGCGTTGCGTCGAGTGCGGTCGTCAAGGGTTACGCCACGGCACTTCGCATCTACGACCTGAGTGGCGGCTGGCGCATTGGCCATCGGTATCGAAGGATTACACGTGCGGAGGCCCTCTCGCACCTCCCGACGCTTCGCACTGAGAAACTCGTCGCCGGCTTTCTCTACTACGACGCCCAGGGCGACGACGCGCGTGTTGCTTTGACTCTCGCCAAGACCGCGGCGGTCACGTATCGGGCCAATGTGGCGAACTACGTTCGGGCGGTCGACGTCGTCAAGGGATCTTCCGGGCGGGTCGAGGCCGTGCTCTGCCACGATGAAATATCAGGCGAAGAGTTCAGCGTGGCCACGAAGTCCGTCGTCAACGCCACCGGCGTGTGGGCCAACGACATTTTCACCATGACCGAACACGACTCCACACGGCGCATTACCCCAGCGAAAGGTGTGCACGTCACTGTCGCGCGCGATCGTCTGCCCGCCGACGTCGCCACGATCCTGAACGTTCCCAATGACCGTCGAAACATCTTCGTCGTTCCGTTTTACGACGCGCCCTACACTTACGTCGGCACCACCGACACGGCCTACCAAGGTTCGCTAGACGATCCGAGATGCACGCCCGAGGACGTGGCCTATCTCCTTGGCGCTGTCAACGCGTCGACGTCGTCCGCGCTGGGCACCACTGACGTAACAGCCGTGTGGGCCGGTCTTCGTCCACTTCTCGCGCCCACCAAGGGCGAGGCAATGAGCGAACGCACTGCCGATCTGTCGCGCCGTCACCGCGTCATCGACTCCGGCGACGGCGTGGTGCACGTCACGGGAGGTAAGTGGACCACTTATCGACAGATGGCCGAGGACGCGGTGGACGCGCTCAAGCCTTACGTCGCCAACCTGGCCAAGGTTCGCACGAAGAGCCTTCCCCTCTACGGCGTCAGTGCTTGGCGACCTTCGGGTGGCCTCGAAGAGCATCTGTATCACCGCTTCGGGGCCAACGCCCCGGGGTTAATCGAGAGCATCCAACACGATCCGATCCTCGGCGAGACCCCCATCGCCGGACAACCCTACGTCGCAGCGGAGTTCGTCTTCAGCGCGCGCGAGGAGATGGTCATGTCGCTCACGGACCTGCTGACTCGACGCACCCGCGCACACCTTCTCGACGCGCGAGCAACGCTGGCGGGCGCACCCGACGTCGCACGTCTCGTGGCGCCAGAACTCAATTGGGACCAAGACCAGATCGAGGGCCAGGTCAATGACTACCGCACCTTGGTCGAAGTTGAGTTCTCCGCGGCCGGACTCGAACTCTAGGGAGGCGCGTTGACCAAACCCACGATGCCCAATCACTACCCGGCGCGCGCCCTCGACGGCCCTCCCCCGTCGTCGAGTGCACTCCTCGACGAGTTCGAGAGGGCCGGTATCTCGTACTCCATCGACACTCGCGAACGCGCCGAGCACGCCCGCGATTGGTGGCCCTTGTCAATTCCCGACGTTGCCCGCGGCCAGGTCACGAACTGGCCCGGCGTCGTCGTTCGTCCTCACTCGACGCACGATGTCAGCGCAACACTGCGTATTGCGCAGAAGCACCGCGTCGCGGTCACCGCTCAAGGCGGCCGTTCGGGTGTCGTCGGCGGCGCGGTGCCCACACTCGGCGCCATCGCTCTCGATCTCACCAGTCTCAACCAAGTCATCGCACTCGACGCGGTTTCGAGCACAGTGCGCGTGCAGGCCGGAGTCTTTGGTCCCGACTTAGAGCGCTTCGTTCAAGAGCTGGGCTACACCGTGGGTCACTTTCCTCAGTCCTTTGACCTCGCTACGGTCGGTGGGTGGATCGCGTGTCGCGGCGCAGGTCAACTCTCGAATCGTTACGGCAAGATCGAAGACATGGTGCGCGCGCTCACCGTCGTCTTAGCCAGTGGAGAGGTCATCCCGCTGGGCGGCCACGGTCCCCGTCAAGCCGTCGGTCCAGACCTCTTGCAACTCTTCGTCGGTTCTGAGGGCACGCTCGGCGTCATCACGGAAGCGACGCTCCTCGTGCATGCTCGGGCCAAAAGCGAGCGGCGCGGCGCGTTTCTCTTTGGCGACTTTGACGAGGGATTGGCGGCCTGTCGGCGCATCGTACAGCGCGACGCGCGTCCAGCGGTGCTTCGGCTCTACGACGAGACCGAGTCGAAACGGAGCTTTGACCTCGAGGGCTGCGCGCTGATCGTGCTCGACGAGGGCGACGCCCACTTCGTCGAAGCGACCTTTGCGATCGTTACGGCGGAGTGCGTCGAAGCCACCCCACTCGATACTTCCTACGTGGAGCGCTGGCTCGCGCACCGAAACGACGTCAGCGCGCTGGCGCCGCTGTGGGAGCGCGGCCTCGTCGTGGACACGATCGAGGTGGCTGGCCCTTGGGCAACGCTGGAGTCTCTTCGACTCCGGGTGTGTAACGCACTGAGAGCCCGCGAGGGCATGTTCGCCGTGTCGGTGCACCAGTCGCACGCGTACCTCGACGGCGCCTGTCTCTACTTCACGTTCGCGGGTAAGCCGCCCGACGACGCCACCGCTTTTTACCGCAATGCGTGGAACGACGCCATTGACGAGGTGCTGATCGTCGGGGGCGCGATCTCTCACCACCACGGGATCGGGCGAAATCGGGCGCGCTTCGTGGCCGACTCGCTCGGCGGCGCGTTCTCGCTGCTCGAGGGCCTCAAGGCGCAACTCGATCCTTACAACATCATGAATCCCGGCGTCTTGGGACTTGGCGGAGCCCCCTGGTGAGGGCCCTCGCGATTGACGTGGGCTCGTCGTCGGTTCGTACCGCCGTCGTCGACGCACAAGGAAAGGTCGCCCACGTACATCAACAACGTCTCACCGTTCGATCGCCCTCTCCCGGCGAGGTCGAACTCGATCCCGCCGAGATCGCCCGACTGTCGCTCGAACTGGCGGCGCGCACCCTGGACGAGGGCGGACCGTGTGACGTGGTGGGCATCACCAATCAACGCGCCACCACCATCGTCTTTGATCCCGACACCGGCCGGGCCGTGGGGCCAGCGCTGAGCTGGCAGGACCTTCGTACGGTGCTCGACTGCCTCACTCTTCAAGGCGACGGTTTGCGCCTCGCGCCCAACCAGTCGGCCACGAAGATTCGCTGGCTCGTCGCTCAATCGGGGCGACGGGCGAAGGACCTGCGATTCGCCACCATCGAGACCTGGATCGCCTGGCACCTCAGTGAGAGAACCACCTTCGCCACCGACCGATCGAACGCCAGTGTGAACGGTCTGGTGAACCCGACGCTGGACGGATGGGACGAACACGTCCTCCGCGTGCTCGAACTGGACGAAGTGATGCTGCCTCGTCTGGTGGACACGATGGGTTCGTTCGGCGTGGCCAGTGCGCTCGCCGGCGCGCCGCCGATCACGGCCCTCGTCGGCGACCAACCGGCGTCGCTCTTTGGACAGTCGTGCGTGCGCCGTGGCGCCAAGATCACCTTTGGCACTGGCGCCATGCTCGATATGGTCCACGGCGTCGAGGCGCCCAGTTCGTTGCACCGCTTCGCCTCGGGCTGCTACCCGACCGTCGTACGAAGTGCCGACTCTCGTCTGACGTGGGGCATCGAAGGCATCATCTTGAGCGCCGGGTCGTGCGTCGAGTGGCTGCACGAACTCGGGCTCATCGACACCGCGACCCAGAGCGAGGAGTTGGCGTCCTCGGTCCCCTCGGCCGACGGGGTCTCGTTCGTGCCCGCCTTTTCTGGACTCGGCACGCCGCAGTGGGACTTCGGGGCACGGGGGGCGTTCTTTGGACTGACGCTTGGTTCCAGTGCCGCGCACCTCGCGCGTGCGGTCTTAGAGGGCATCGCCCAACGCGGCGCCGATCTACTCGACGCGGCCGAACAAGAGATCGCCACGACACTGAGCGAGTTGCGTGTCGACGGAGGCATGAGCGCCAATCGTCTCTTCGTCCAACGACTCGCGGACTTCTCGGGCCACGCGGTCGCGGTTTCGTCGGAGCGCGAAGCCACGACGCGCGGCGCGGGCTTGATGGCGCTGGTCGGCGCCGGGAGCCTCACCCTCGATGACGTCGAGCACCTCTGGTCACCGGCGTACGTCGCGACGCCCTCACTCAGCGAAGACCAACGTCTATCGTCTCGCGCGCAGTGGCTCGAGACCGTCCAGCGCGTGGCGGGCACGATCCCCGAGCTCTCTGCCGTCTCCTTCTAAGACAACCACGACGCGCTCGCCAGGGCGTCGTTTAACTTCGTGGGCGACTCGAGCAGAGGCTTGGCGAGCGCTAAGTGCCGTGGATGACTGAGGGACAGAAGGCCTGAGACGAGATGGTCGCGCGAATAGATCGCCAACCAGCGGCCCTCATCGGGACTGCCCGACACGAGCACCACGTCGTCGCTGGGGTGCGGGTGACCGAGCATCTGAATCTTCTGGCCGTACTGATCAGACCAAAAGTACGGCACCATCACGCCTTTCGAACGCTCGCCGCTCATCCAAAAGTGCGCGAGTTCCGCGGCGTGCTCGGTCGCGATCTGCCAGTGCTCGATTCGTACGACCTCTTCGCCGATCGCGCTTCGAAGGACAAAGCGTGCGACGTCACCGATAGCCGCCACCCGCGTCGCGGCTTGGAAATCGCCATCGACGACCACCCCCTCGTCGAGGGTAAGTCCGGAGTTCGCGAGCCACTCGAGATCGAGCGTGGAACCGACTGCGGCGAGAACCGCGCGCGCGTCCAGATGGGTTCCGTCGTCAAAGTCAAGGACAAAGCCGTGGTCGCTCATTATCACGTTGTTCAGATGCTGGTTGGTCCGCAGTTCCACCTCGGCATTGGCCGCGAGGGGCAAGAGCCACGTGGACGCCTCCTCGCCGACCGCAGCTGTCAATGGGCGCTCCGCTGCCTCGAGTACCACCGGGACCAGCCCGCGCGCCTTCATCGACGTGGCGACTTCGGCGCCGACGAAGCCACCACCGATGACCGCTGCCACGCTCTGGGGCGCGAGCGACGCGAGCACGCCATCAAGGTGAACGAGATCATCTCGAGTGCGCAGCGTATCGAGCGCCCCCGACGACGCGAACGAGAGAGGACGGGCCCTCGAGCCAGTGGCGAGCACCACGTGCGTGCCCACGAGCAACGAATCGTCCGAGAGACGCACCGACGTCGACTCCACGTCGAGTTGGGCGGCGCGCACCCCCAGTCGAAGCGTCACGCCCGACTCGGCCAGTTTCTGCGGCGACGCCAGCGTCGCCTTACCCACTTCCCATTTTCCCGTGAGCACTTGTTTCGAGAGTGGGGGCCGGTCATAGGGGGCGTACGGCTCGTCCCCCACCAGAGTGAGCGCACCTTGGAAACCTTCGGCGCGCAGTGATTCAACGAACCGCCAGCCCGCGAGGCCGGCGCCTACCACGATGACGTGATCAGAGGAACGAAGTTGACTCACGAACCAAACGACGCGAGCCACTGCTCGGGACTTCGCGGCGCGAGCACGAAGTTGCGCTCACGCACCTTCCTCATCGAAAGTGACGGCTCGGGCGAGTACAGATG
Organism: Acidimicrobiales bacterium; assembly: GCA_035533495.1. Taxonomy (GTDB): domain Bacteria; phylum Actinomycetota; class Acidimicrobiia; order Acidimicrobiales; family RAAP-2; genus RAAP-2. Next base: position 72,305 of record DATLTW010000075.1, read on the forward strand.
GCCCGGGTAGAGGATGGTGTCGTCGTCGATCTCAGTCAGCCGTTCGCTCAAGGACCGATACATCTCGAGCGCGTCGCCGCCCGGAAAGTCCGTACGCCCGCAGCCATCGATGAACAGCGTGTCGCCGCTCATAAGGTGACCCTCGACGAGAATGCACTGACTGCCCGGAGTGTGACCGGGCGTGTGCAACAGCGTCACCTCTAAGTCGCCAATCGGAAGCACGTCACGGTGGTGATGAGCTGTGAAGGCGTTCTCGCCCAATCCAGTGCGGGCCACGATCCACTCGACCTCCTCGGTTTGGACGTGAATCGGTACTTCCACTATCTCTCGCAGTTCAGCGACGCCCGCCACGTGTTGTCGGTCCATGAGTGTGCCGCCCACGTGGTCGGGGTGGTAGTGCGTCGCGATGACACCCCGGAGGTTCATGTCGTCACTCGCGACGATGTCCACGAGCTCGGCCGGGCGATACGCGGGGTCCACCAACATGGCGTCGCCCGATTCGCGATCACCGAAGGCGTAGGTGAAGTTACGCATCGACGTGGCAGTCTCGTCGCCGACGGCAAAGTCACTACCGGCCAGCAACTGACGGAAATAGAATCGTTCGCTCATTCGGTGTCCGCAACATTGGCGATGCGCGGCGTCAACTCCTCGACCTTGGCCTTGGTGAGCGCTAAGCGCGCCTCCAGTGCTTCGATGATCGTGGTCGCCCGTTCCAGTTTCGCGAAGAGATCGTCCACCGAGACTTCGCCCTCGTCAAAGGAGGCGACGATCGCGTTCAGTTCACTGGCCGCTTCATTCCAATCACTGACGTTACTCATGACGGCGTTCCCTTCATATCGGTGACTTGTGACGTGAACGATCCGTCGCTCACCAGGACGTGGACCTCGTCGCCGAGGGTGACGTCACGCAGTGACTTCACGACGGCGCCGCGGGCATCGGTCACGATAGACCAACCTTGGGCCAGACGCCGCGTCGGATCGTAGGCCGCTAGTAGTTGACGGTGACCGGCGAGTAGTTGAGTCGCCGACGCCACGAGATGACGGCCTTGGATGACCAACCTCTCTCGGGTGCCAACCAGATGACGCTCCTCCGCCCGCAAGCGATCGCGCACCGCAAAGATCATCGTTCGACGACGTTCGCCGAGATAGTCCTCGGCTTCGTCGAGCACGTCGTTCGACGCGTCCAGCAGTCGTTGCGCGGGGTGGCGCAGGTTCTCTTCGTACCAGACATTCACGATGCCGACGATCTCCTCGCCCAATTTGGTCGGCGTGATCGAATGAGTGTGCGCGACCAGATCGGCCACCGACTCGTCGCCGGTGTGTCCGATGCCAGTGAAGACCGGTGCCCTCGACGTCGCGATCGCGCGCGCGACCCCTTCATCGTCAAAGCACGCGAGGTCGCCCCTGGACCCTCCGCCGCGCACAACGCAGATGACGTCGACGCCGTGCTCGTTGAGGTTCATCACCGCGCGCACGATCTGCGCCGGCGCCGCGTCGCCTTGGACCAAGGTCCGCACCAGCACGATCTCAAAACTGAAACCCGAGTTCAAGAGCTGACCGGTGAAGTCCTGAAAGCCCTCGGTGCCCGGACTCGCCACCAATCCCACCCGCAGGGGCACCGGCGACAACCTCGCCGCCTTATTGAGATCCATCAACCCTTCCTCGCGCAGTCGCGCGATGAGCTCGAGACGGCGACGCGCGACGTCGCCCAAGAGCCCCTCCACGTCGATCTCGGTGATGGAGAAGCCGATCTTCCCTTGGGGCGCGTACACGTCGACGTAGCCAAGAAAGCTCACGACCATCCCGACTTTCAAGGTCACGCCCTCGGCGCCCAGACGGCGTTTCAGCACTGCCCACGGCGTCGCCCAGCAGTGGGCGTTAAGGACGGGTCGCTTGGTGTCGCTCGACGCTGATCCGGCGTCAACGAGGTCCACGTAGACGTGACCCTTTTCGTAGACCTTGGCGATCTCTCCTCGAACCCAGTGGGGGCGGCGGCGCCCAAAACTCGATTCGAGATGCGTCGTGAGCAGTTCGTAAAACTCGCCGACCTCCAAGACCGGCTCGTCGCGCACGCTGACATTGACCACGAAGTGAGGCTACCGCCCGGTCGTCATCTCACTCCGTGGCTTGATGTCACCGAAAAGTTGTGTCAGACTAGAAACGGATGGTGAGTCGACTGGGTGGCCGCGCCGCTTGGCAACAGGTGGCGAGGAAAGTCGGGGCTCCATAGGGCAGGGTGCTCGCGAAACGTGAGTCGCGGCGACGTGCAGGAAAGTGCCACAGAGATAAGACCGCCGATGGCTTGGGCAACCAAGCACAGGTAAGGGTGAAACGGTGCGGTAAGAGCGCACCAGCACTTTGGGCAACCAAGGTGGCTCGGTAAACCCCACCCGGAGCAAGATCAAACATGGGAGGCAGCCCGCACGCCTCGTAGTACGAGGCACTCCCGAGGTAGATCGCTGAGATGGATGGCCGCCCAACCTTCCTTTGGAAGGCGGACAGAACCCCGCTTATAGGTCGACTCACCATCCACCTCTCTATTACTAACCAACTACTTGAAAGATTGAACCGTGTTGCACCTGCCCTATCGCGAGCTCCCGATAGCTGACCCGGGCACGCCTGACACGAGGTCACCCTTTCGCTACTTGGTATGGCTGGCGCGACACCAGCGTTGGCTCTTGACGCTCAACGCCCTCTTCGGCATCGGCTGGATGGTCTCCCAAGCGCTGGTGTGGGCCGCGGTCGGCGCGGCCATCGACCACGGCGTCGAGCGGCACAACGACACCGAACTGTTTAAGTGGGTCGCGGTCGTCATCGTCTTGGGACTCATTCAAGCGTTTTGTGGAGCGTTTCGTCACCAACTCGCCGTCACGAACTGGATGAACGCGACCTATCGCACCGTTCAACTCATTGGCCGTCACGTGGCGAAGAGCGGTACCGCATTGACCGACGAGATCCCGGCCGGCGACATCGTCAATACGGTCGCGGCGGACGCGATGCGCATTGGCGGATCCTACGACTCCTTCGCGCGATTCGCCGGCGCCATTGTCGCGTGGATCGTGGTGTCGATCATTTTGCTCTCGACCTCAGTGCAGCTCGGTCTCATCGTGCTTTTGGGTGTACCGATCCTCGGCGCCCTTACGACCCCACTGATGAAACCGCTGCACGACACCCAAGCCGCCCAGCGCGAAGCGGCCGGGCGCCTCGCGTCCCTGGGCGCCGACACCGTCGCCGGATTACGAATTCTTCGAGGCGTCGGCGGCGAGGAGGTCTTCTTAAAGAACTACCGCGAGCAGAGCCAGAAGGTTCGCGTCGCGGGCACGCGCATCGCCTCGCCCCAAGCCGGTCTCGAATCAGGTCAGGTGCTCTTACCGGCCATCTTGACCGGAATGGTCACGTTCCTTGGCGCGCGCGACGTCATGAACGGCTCTCTCCAGCCGGGCCAATTGGTGGCCTTCTTTGGTTACGCAACCTTTCTCACCACTCCCCTTCGCACGGCCATCGACTACGTCATCATGTCGACGCGCGCCTACGTGGGCGCGGGACGCGTGCTTCGGATCTTGCACGTCCGACCCACGGTCTCCGATCCCGAGCGCCCCTTGGCCTGGCCGGCTCGGCTCTACCGTCTTGAGGACCGACGCAGCGGCCTGACCCTCGAGCGCGGCCAACTCGCCGCGCTGGTCACCGTCACCACCGACGAGGCGGCGATCTTGGTCGATCGCCTCGGACGATTCGTCTCCGACTGTGACGACGTGTTCGTTAATGGCGCGCCCATCGACTCGTACGCTCTGAAAGACGTTCGCGCGCACATTGTCGTGAGTGAGATCGAGCCCCGCCTCTTTTCGGGAGAACTGCGCGAGGAGCTCATGCCCCACGGTCGCCCCGACGACGAGCGAATCATGAGCGTACTGCGAGCCACTAGCTCTCTCGATGTGCTCGAGGCTCTCGAAGACGGACTCTCGACCACAGTCGAGGAGCGCGGTCGCGGCTTCTCGGGTGGTCAGCGCCAGCGCTTGAGTCTGGCGCGAGCGTTTTTGACCAACGCCGAGGTCTTGATCTTGGTCGAACCGACCTCAGCAGTCGACACCCACACTGAAGGGCGTATCGCTGCTCGACTTCGTGAGGTGCGCGGCGACCGTACGTCGCTCGTCGCCACGACCAGTCCCTTGCTGCTCGAAAAAATGGACGTGGTGTACGTGGTCCTCGACAGCCACGTCGTTGATCAAGGTACGCACGATGAACTCGTGGCGAGGTCCCTCAAGTACCGCCAGATCGTCTTGCGAGAGGACGCCTAGTGCAGCTACCCGTCGCCAGCTCCCAAGTCGTCCTCGCGTACGCGCGTGTACTAATCCGCCAGCACCGCCGGGCCCTGGCCCGGATGCTCTCCCTCTACGCGCTGGCCGCGATCATGGCACTCATTCCCGCCTGGGTAATCGGTGAGATCACGAACTTCGCGTCCAAGCATGAGCTCACTTCGTTCAAGATCACGATCTACGTCGGTACGCTGGTCGTGGCTTCACTCGGTTACGCCGTCCTCACCTTCTTCGCTCGACGTCGCAGCTACGTCTTGGGCGAGACCGTATTCGCGCAACTTCGAGAGGAGTTCCTCCAAAGCGTGCTAGCGCTACCCCTGGTGGAAGTCGAGCGGGCCGGCACCGGTGACCTCTTAAGCCGCACCACCAACGACATGGAGTCGCTCTCTCGAACGGTGCGCTTCGCGATGCCCGAATGGCTCGTCGCGATTCTCCAAGCCGTCCTGACCTTGGTCGCGATGTTGCTGGTGAGCCCCTTGGCGAGCGTCGCGAGTTTGGTCTCGCTGCCCGTCCTCTTCTTTTCAACTCGTTACTACTTGCGCTACGCCACCCCCGGCTACCGTCGCGAGCGAATTAGCTACGCGACGATGTCGGGCTCGGTCGCTGAAACCGCCGAGGGCGCGCGCACCATCGACGCGCATCGCCTGGGCGCTCGACAGTCGGATCGTATTGAAGACAACGTGCGAGAGTCTTTTTACGCCGAGATGTACACGCTGTTGTTGCGAATGGTGTGGTTCCCTACGGTGGAGGGTGCGTTCGCGGTCGCGATCGCCGTCACGCTGGCCTGGAGCGGGTGGCTGGCCATCAACGGACACGTCTCAATCGGTGCGGCGACGACCGTCACACTCTACGTGGTGCAGATCAACGATCCACTCGACCGAATCGTCTCGTGGCTGGACGAACTGCAAATTGGCCAGACCTCGCTCGCCCGTTTGGTGGGCGTCTCGGTCGTGAAGGACGATCGTCCGCTACACGGTCCCGAGCCCACCAATGAAACGATCACCATGGACAACGTCCACTACGCCTACCGCGAGGGCCACGACGTCTTAAACGGCGTGACCTTGACGGTACGGCCCGGCGAGCGACTCGCCATCGTGGGGCCCTCGGGCGCTGGTAAGTCCACGATCGGTCGACTCTTGGCGGGAATCGACGCGCCGCGTGTTGGTTCGGTGCGCGTAGGCGAGGTCGAACTCGCCCAGATGCCGCTCGTGAACCTCCGTCGCCACGTGGCGCTCGTCACGCAAGAACACCACATCTTTATTGGCACCGTTCGCGAGAACTTAGCCCTCGCCCAACCCGGCGCGTCCGACAGTGACATCGTCAGTGCCCTCGATGCCGTCGACGCGCTCGAGTGGGTCCAACACCTGCCCGAAGGCCTCGCCACCGAACTCGGCACGACGGGCTATCCCATCACACCGGCCCAGGCCCAACAGTTGGCGCTCGCCCGTTTGGTCTTGAGTAATCCCCACACCCTGGTCCTTGACGAAGCGACGGCGATGCTCGATCCCAGGGCCGCACGACATCTCGAACATTCGCTCAGTGCGGTCTTGGAGGGACGTACGGTGATCGCGATCGCGCATCGTCTCCACACCGCGCACGACGCCGACCGAGTCTGCGTCGTCATCAACGGCGCGGTGGCGGAACTTGGCACGCACAATGAACTCGTGGCGCTCGACGGTGAGTACGCCGCGCTGTGGAACAGTTGGCGAAATGAGCGGCCCGCCGCCTCGTAGGCTTCATCTGTGACGGAGTACCTTCGAGGTGACGAGATACTCACCTGTGTACACCGCGTCGCGCTCAGTCGAGGCGAGCCCTTCGACTACGAGGCGCCACCGGTCACCGTGGAGATGGCCCGTCGTCGTCGCAACGCGCGCGAACACCTGCGTTCGACCTTAGAGCTACTTCGCCGTTACCACCCCGACGCGGCCACGCCCGAGACTCAAGACGACACCTCGGCCCTCTTACGCGCCGGAAGCGAATTGATCCTTATGCCCCGATTGACGCGAGATGACGTGGGACGTCGCGTCGCGTCAGTGCACGCGCTGGTTCGAGTTGGACGAGTGGACGCGTCTTTTACGTACGCGCCGGTGCTCATCAAGAACCACGAGGTAATCGAAGCGGCGAGCACCCGGCGCACTCTTGAGGGCTCACTCGAACAGGTCCGGCCCAGCGAAGCCACGTATCTCGACGGCGTGGGGACGCGCTCGGCCCTTCCCATGACCCGCACCGGCCTCGCGCTCGCCCACGCCACATGTGTGCTCGGCGCGCTCGCCCACGCTGACCCGAGCGCGCACGGCGGCGTCATCGATCGCCACCAGCGGCTCTGGTGGTTGGACCTGGCCGGGGGCGGCTACCCGCGATTCAATCTGACGACTTACAACGCGCTCTACCAAGAACGCCTCGACGTACTGTGCGCCCATGACGCGTGGGCCGCCGGAGGCGCCAACTTTCCCACCGCCCCCTACTGGCATCGAGACTGCCCTACCTGTCCGTACAGCCAATACTGCGAATCGCAACTCGAGACGTTGGACGATGTCTCACTCGTCCGATTTACCACCATCAATCAACAGTTGTTGCTGAAAGAAAACGGCCTCGATACCCGCGCCCAGTTAGCTCGCCTCGACCCCGACCGCGCCCGACGCGCGCGCCATAAGCCGATCAATCCCCTCGAACGTCACGGGCGCGAAGAGTTCCTCGGGCGAAGCATCGACAAACTAGACGATTTGATTTATCGCGCACGCGTGCACGAGCGGGGCACGGCACTACGGATTGTCGACGCGGCGCGGATGGGCTGTGCGAGGGCGGACGTCGAGGTCGACGTTGACATGGAGAGTTACGATGACGCGACGTATCTATGGGGGGCGTACGTCACGCTCGACCGCCCGCTGGCCGACGTTTCTTCGGGCTATCGCGCCTTCGCCGAGTGGGGTGAGCTCACCAACCATGCGGAGGCCACTATCTTCGCCGAGTTCTGGTCCTGGCTGAACCAACTACGACGCACCTGCTTGGAGCAGGGGCGCACCTTTGCGGCGTACTGTTTCTGGGCCCAGGCGGAGAACGGCGCGATGAACCGCGCGGTCAGTCCCCCGTTGGCTGACGGGCCGACGGCCATTGATCTGTCCGACTTTCGGCGAGCCAATCCCCCGCAATGGATTGACCTGCACGAGTACGCCAAGCGCCAAATTCAAACCGAGGGACCCCTCGGACTAAAACAGCTCGCGAGGGCGGCGGGCTTTCAGTGGCGGGACCCCAATCCAAGCGGCGAGGCATCGATCATTTGGTACGAAGAGTCGACCCGCGGCGATTCACCCGCGGCGCTGGGCGCGCGGACCCGACTACTCGAGTACAACGAGGACGACTGTCGAGCGACCAAGGCGCTGCGAGACTGGCTCTGCGGTCCCGCTCGCGATCTCCCGCATCGCGACGACCCATTGTAGGGATCGGTCAGTTCATTAGCATTGAACGGTGGCCGTCGCATCGTCAGTTTCGTCAACGAGGGCCACGTATCATCGAAGTGCCCGAGTGCTCGGCGTCGTCACGAGCCTCGCCACTCTCGCGCTCGCTACGTTAAGCGCCGTCGCGCTCGCCGACGTTGCCCAGCACTTATTTGCACGGGGACTAGGGCTACTCCTAGGGATTATGGCGGCCCGATGGGTTCTCTCGGTCGGAGTGGACGAGTGGAGCGAAGGTACCACGCAACGCCTACGTGCACAATGGCGACACTCGCTGATCGCCCATCTCGCCATCCCGCGCCAAGAAGGTCAGCGTGGCCGCGGTGACCTAGGGCTCGCCGTCGACCAAGCGTCCCACGCGCCGTCCCTCGAGCGTCTCGCGGTGAGCGCGGCTACGTCACTCCTCGGCATCGTCGTCATCTTTTGGGCCGCCGGCTGGCTCGCGTTCACCATCTCGGTCGCCCTGCTCGCGATGGCGGCGCCGCTGTACCAGCGAGCGGGCCGGCGCAGCCACGCCATGGCGGCGGAGTATCAAGCGCGCCGTGCGCTGCTCGAGGTCCGCCAACTCGAGGTTCTTCAACACGCGCCAGAGCTGCGGGCGCTGGGCGCGGTGACCTACGGGGCCGACGAGATTGGTGCAATTTCCGACAGCGAACACGTCCTCTCGCTGAGAGCAGTGCGCGTCGCGCTGGAATCCTCATTAGTGACCGAGTTTCTCAGCGGCGTCAGCATCGGGCTGGTGGCGATGGTCGTCGGGTTCGCGCTCTTAGACGGACGTATCAGCCTGGTGCGGGCTCTCATAGCCGTACTCGTCACCAGTGAAATGTTCACTCAAGTGCGCCACTACGGAGTGGAATTTCACCGCCGTGACGACGCTCAACAAGCGCTCGTGACCCTCGAGACACCAAACATCACTCCTACACCATCAACCGCGAACGTACGACTATCGGCGCACGCTCTGGTGACCGAGGCGAACCCGGGCGTAATCAATCTCGACGTGCGAGCGGGGGATCGCGTGGTCATTACTGGTCCGTCCGGGGTGGGCAAGACGACTTTGTTGCACACGCTCCTGGGTTGGCGCAACTCCCTAAGCGGTACGACGACGCGAACCGACGCGCCGGTGGGTTACGTCGGTGTCGAGAGTGCCGTGCTTTCGGGATCGTTGCGCGAGAATTTAACCCTCGGCGTTCGCCACCACGACGCCGACGTCACGGCGCAACTTCGGGCGTTGGGACTGGACGGCACGCGCTTTGACAACCTTGACGTGGAGCTCTTGGCCGACGGTCGGGGGCTCAGCGCCGGCGAGCGGGTACGCCTCGTGCTCGCTCGCGTTCTGCTCAGTGCGCCGTCCCTCGTCGTGCTAGACGATATCGCTGGCGTCCTGGACCTCGTGGCACGCGACCACGTTCGTCAATCTCTCATGGCACTGCCCGACCTTGCGTTGATCGAAGCCACGGTGGACACGCCTCTCATCATCGACGCCACCACTCGAATTGCGATAAGTCCATGAACACCGATCTGGCGCGACTCCTGCAGTGGCTGCGGCGAGCACAGCCACCTCGAAAAGCCCTGTGGCGCGCGCTCGTGGCCGGCTTGGTAGCGTCGATGACGAACGTGGCGCTGTTCGTTGGGGCGCTCGCGCTGTTGGTCGAAAGCGCGGCGCGGCCGGGACTACGGGCCGTCGTGGTGGTACTCGTCGTGATTGAGCTCTTCGCCTTTTTGCGCTCGCCGCTGCGCTTCGTTGAGCGGCTCTCGGCTCACCGGCTGGGATACGCCGCGGTGACCCGCTGGCGACGTTGGCTCGTTTTGGTTGTCGGACGGCTGAACTTCTCGCAGTGGCGCGTGTACGCCGCGGGCGACCTGCTCGAGCGCGCCTTACAAGACACCGACGAACTACAGGATCTTTGGCTGCGCTTCGTGGTGCCCTTCATCGACACCGCGGCCGTGATGCTGTTGGGCGACGTCGTCATTGCCGTTCTGCCTCCATACGGCCGTTGGTGGGCTTACGCGCTGGTCCTCTTCGTCGTCCAGGTCCTCGGGGTCGTGGGCCTGGCTCGGTACGCCAGCGCCGAACTCTTCTACGACCGGCGCCTGCGCGCGGCGCGCGGCTTCTATCGAGCAGAGCTCGTCGAACTCAGCGCCGCCACACCAGAGCTCGTGCTCTTGCACCGCGAAGCACTCGCACAACAACGTTCCGCAGCTTCGGTGGCCGAACTAGAAAGTGCCGAGTCGTCACTGCGTCGACAGCGTAGAAAGACCAACGTGCTAGTTCTTGGGGCGGCACTCTTGGCGCTGGCGGGAGTCGCGCTGCACCCCACCACGTCGCCGGTATGGCTCGTGGTGGCCACGGCCATCGGGCTAGCAACCTTCGACGCGCTCAACACGATTCGCACAGCACTTCACGCCGCCGTCGAGGTGAGTGGCGGCAGTGAACGGCTTGAAGTGCTCGATACTTCGCCTCACCGAGGTTCACGGTCCTGGCCCTTGGACTCGACGATTCGACTCAATGACGTGACGCTCCTCGAAGAGGACCGCTTACTCGTGCGCGACGCGTCGTTCACGTGGGCGCCTGGTTCACACGTTGCGCTTACCGGTGAGTCGGGCGTCGGGAAATCCACGCTCCTGCGCGCCCTCGCTGGGCTCGACGACGCGAACAGCGGAACCATCTCCATGGGAGACGTCCCGCTCGGTGATCTGTGCGAGGAAGAGTTTCGTCAGCACGTGGCCTACGTGATGAGTGAGCCGGGCTTTACGCGCGGCTTCGCCGTCGACGTGGTCGCGCTCGGTCGAACGGGCACGCGAGATCCTCACGTCGATCTGGCCGCGCTCGGTCTCACGAGTGAGCGATCGACGCGATTTGACGAACTCTCTCGCGGTGAGCGCGTGCGCGTGGCGATCGCCCGGGCCCTGGTCACCCGTCCAGATATCTACCTACTTGATGAACCAACCGCCGGACTCGGGAGTGAGGAGTCGGCGCGCGTACTCTCGCTGCTCGACTCAACCAACGCCACCGTCGTGATCGCAACCCACGACTCTGACGTGATCGCGTGGTGTGACCTCGTCGTTGCGTTACGAGACGACGGACTGCTTCGCGTTATCCGTTGAGGTTCACCATGGCCGAGGGCTGGTAACGCTCACCGGCAACCGCCGAGCGCGGGACGGCCGCTTCCAGCGCGGCGACGTCGGCCTCGCTCAACACGAGCGTGCTCGCCGCAATGTTCTCGCGCAGCCACTTACGGCGCTTCGTGCCAGGAATCGCGACCACGTCGTCGCCTCGCGAAAGTACCCACGCCAGGGCCAGCTGGGCCACCGTCACCTTCTTTTCTTCGGCCAGGCGTTCGAGGTTCCTCACTAACCTCAAATTGGTCTCGAGCGCCTCACCGTTGAATCGTGGTTGGTAATTTCGAAAGTCCCCCTCGGCAGTCCCGAGGCCGGCGGTTTCATTGGTGAGAAAGCCCCGTCCGAGCGGGCTGTAGGCCACGAAGCCAATGCCGAGGCGCCGACAGGTCGCCAACACGCCGTCTTCGGGGTCCCGGGTCCACAGCGAGTACTCGCTCTGCAGCGCCGCCACCGGATGGACCGAGTTCGCCCTTTCGATCGTCGCGGACGACGCCTCCGAGATGCCCAGGTAGCGAACCTTGCCCGCTTCGACGAGGGACTTCATCGCGCCCCAGGTCTCTTCGACCGGCACCGTGCGGTCGACGCGATGTTGATAGTAAAGATCGATTACCTCGACGCCGAGCCGCTCGAGTGACGCCTCGCACGCCGCCACCACGTACTCGGGGGTTCCGTTGATGCCAAGTCGCGAACCGTCCTCGCCTCGCTGGTTACCGAACTTCGTAGCCAGCACGACTTCGCCGCGGCGGCCCTTGATGGCCCGTCCCACCAGGCGCTCGTTGGTGAAGGGGCCGTACATGTCGGCCGTATCCAAGAAGTTGACGCCGCTGTCGAGGGCTTCGTGGATCGTGGCGACGGACTCGTCGTCGTCGCCCACGCCGTAGAACTCACTCATGCCCATGCAGCCAAGTCCCTCAGCCGAGACGCTCAGTCCTTGGCCTAACGTGCGACGTTCCACCGCGCCTCCTTCATGTGAAATTGCTCACATAACCCTGTTTGGGACCATTTACTCTCACAGTAGCCCGGCGCCAGGAACTAATTTCGTGGCTATTGGCTGGGGGGGCCAAACATCGAGCGCCCGCCTGTTCTGATCTCAGAGCAGGCGGGCTCGTTGTCTCTAACGTGCGCGCGACGGCCCTTAGAGTAAGCCCGTGTCACTCTCTGCCCCTTCTGCGACGCCCGAATCGCCGCCGCGTCCGCTGCTGCGCGGCTGGCTCCACGTTGCCGGTGCACTCATTCTGCCGGGCTGCTCGCCGATCTTGTTGGCGCGCGCCCAGACCTGGGCCCAGGTGGGCTGGGTCCTGAGCTATCTAGTGGGCGTTGAGTCCATGCTGATCACTAGCGCCCTTTTTCACCGGGTGCGCTGGACGCCCGCGCATCGGCGCGTCCTCAAGCGCGCCGACCACTCGGCCATTTTTCTCGCGATCACCGGCAGCTATCTCGCGATCGCCGGGCTAACCATGCACGGCACCATTCGTCTCGTTCTGCTCCTCGTTGTCTCGACGGGCGCCGCCATTGGCATCGCCATACGTCAGTTGTCTCTCGACACCCCTAAGTGGGTCAACACCCTGCCCTACCTCGTCGTTGGGTGGGCCGCCGTGGCGGTGCTGCCCCAGATCTATCGAGGGGGCGGCGCGTGGTGTTTCGCACTCGTGGTGGCGGGCGGCCTCGCCTATACCTTGGGCGCCCTGGCTTACGCGTTGAGGCGCCCCCGGCTGGCCCCACGCGTCTTTGGCTATCACGAACTTTTCCACGCGGGCACGTTGATCGGGGCGGGACTGCACTTCTGGGCCATCGGCGTGGCGCTGCATTAGTTAATTCAGCGCGGGCACCATGTTAAAGCGCACGAGGGTCGGCGTGGGTCCGCGCGCCGCGATCATCGTGAGCGAACCGTTATCCAGTCGAGTTCGCCACGCCACCGAACCGGGTACGCCGAGCGCCCAGACGGCGGCGGATTTGATCGGCGACACGTGACTGACAATGGCCAGGTGGTGATCCCCTGAGTGCAAGAGGCTCTGCTCGTCTTTGAGTAAGTCGTCCAGTTCGCCGTGGACGCGCTGATCGACCGAGGCCAGCGACTCACCCCCGCCCAGAGCGACGTCGTGGTCGTGCTCGAAAGCTCGCCACTGTTCGCCGGTAATCACGCTCAAGGGCTGGCCGTCGAGCGCGCCGTAGCTGACCTCGATGAACGACTCCATCACGACGGGTTCGAGATCGGGCAACGCCAGTAGGGCCGTCGCGCGGGCGCGGCGAAGCGGCGAGACCCACACCTTGACCACATCGACCAGATAGGGCGCCAACGCGCGGGCCTGACGCTCGCCGAGTTCAGTCAGGTCGGCGTCACTGTGTCCTACGAGCAGGCGCTGCGCGTTCGTGGTGGTCTGACCGTGGCGAATCAAGATGATCATGGCAACAACAGACGACCACACTCAGGACAGTCCATGAAGGTCCCCATCGCCTGGGCCTTCCAGCGATCGACGTCGAGCGGGGACAAAGCGAGACGACACCCGTCACAGTGTCCTTCGATGACCTGGGCCGCCCCCGATATGCCCGCGTGCGCCAACGACACCTCGTAGCGCGACAAAATTCCAACGGGTAGCGCCACGGCGCGCTCTTCGCGAGCACTTCGCAATGACACCAGCTCTTCAGAGAGCGACGCCTGTAACTGGGCAATGACCTCGATGAGCTCGCGGCGGCGAAGAACGCCGGGCTGCGCGCGCGCCTTAAGCGACGCGATCTCGGCTTCACGAGGATCCACCTCGAGTAAAAGCTCGAGTTCACGGTCTTCGCTCTCGCTCCAGAGCATTCGCACGTGCGAAAGCTCCTTTTCCAGGGCGCTGAGCTCGCGCGCGTTAGCCGTCGACGCCGACAGGGTGGCGTCCAGATCGTTGGCCCGGGACTTTAAGCGTGACGACTCTCGCGCCACTTCGTCGTACGCGCTCTTGAGGGGACCCGCGACGGCCTCGATCTCGAGCAGACTCCTCTGAAGTCCCCGAAGCTCACTTTCGAGTTGGGCGAGCTCTTCGCTCTCGGGCAGATGGGTACGTCGGGCACTGACCCGTTCTATCCAGCGATCGGCCTCCATCAAGGCGCGAAGGTCGTCAGTCTCGCTCACGCTCTAAGTCTGTCACTCCAAGTGAGTCAATCGACTCGGCCAACTTTCGCAACGCCGGCGCGAGCGTCGGCTCCGCTCGCTCGGGTGCGATGGAGAGATCAAACCAAAAGACCTCGGGACTCTCGCCCTCGGGTGGTCGAGGATCCGACGCTTCGCCAACGAGCACGTAGCGCAGGTCGTAGTGCGTGTGACCCTTGGGTCCGGGATGCACGTCCACGTGAAAGAGTTCAACGGGGTCCAGTTGGCGAACCAACAGGCCCGTCTCTTCGGTGGTCTCGCGCACGCACGCGACGTCGGGCGCCTCGCCGGGGTCCACGTGACCTCCCGGTTGCACCCAGATGCCCAGGCGACGGTGACGGTGCAAGATCACCCCGCGCGACGAAACAACGAACGCCGAGGCCGTGACGTGATGAGCGTGCTCGCTCTCTGAGTACGGATCGCCGGGCCAGGCCAGACGCTCGAGGGTCATCGCAATCGAGACCTCTTCTCGAGCGTCCACCGGCGCGATTCGTTGGATCTGGCGGCGCAGATCCTCGATGGTCACTGATCGCCCAAGAGCCTTCGCACCGAAGGCGGGATCTCGAGGTCCCCGTTCGCCATTGCGCCGTTGTCGTCGGGAAGGGGCGTCTCGAAAACCAGCCGGGCCGGCACCGTGCCGGACCAAATCGGTAGCGCCCAATCCCCTTCGTCGTCGTCGGTCGGTCCCGAGGAGACCTTGGCCGATGCTTCGTCGATCGCCACACTCACCACCTTCGTGAGTTGTAGTTCTTGGGCACTGATCGGACGCACCTCACGAGCCCGTCCGGGCAACACCCGATCGATGAAGAGGTTGAGTGCCCTCAATTTTTCGCCCTCGTCGACGACCTCTCGCGCGGCGCCCACCACCACGACCGAACGGAACGCAATGGATGAGTGAAAGCCACTTCGAGCGAGGCGGAGTCCCTCAAAGAGCGTGACGGTGACAAAGGCCTCGCCTTCTCGAATGACCGCCTTCATAACCTCACTCGAGGGACTCCCGTGAAGAAACACCGTGCGGCCCTCGCGCGCGTGCAGGGTCGGCAGGGCCACCGGGGCGCCCTTGACCAACGCAGCGACGTGACAGAGTCGCGCCTGATCCAATATCTCGTAGATAAGCGCCTCGTCGTAGCGCGCCTTTTTGGCGACGCGACGGACCCGAGTTCGCGCTCCCGGGCCCAGTGGGCTACTGCTCACGAACGAATCTCGCCACTGAAGAAAGTCCGCGCGAGCCCCGCGACTTCGACATTGTATTCAAAGAGCCTCGCGTACATCACGCCGCCGCGCGCGCTGGCTTGTCGCACGGTAACAGTCGGTGAACCGGCCTTTTCGACCCACCACGGCGACACCGCGCACATCGCGCTGCCGGTGACGTGGTCTTCGGCGACGCCCAAGCGTGGCGCAAAGACGCGGATCGACACGTCGGCGTCGGGGCCGCCGTAACACGCCGCAATCACGATCGAGCTCGGCACGAGAAAGAGGCTCATCGGATCCACACTCAACCCGCACAGGGTGTCGTAGTCCTCCACGATCGCCAGCACGCTCGACGCGCCGGCCCGGTAGATCTCGCGCACCACGCCCAGCGTGTCGTTCAGCACCGCCGGGTCGAGCGGTTCCAGGCGGGCCCGGGGTAGATCGATGCCCAAAAGTCCCCCGCCTAGTCCTCGGCCCGAAAGTACGCCCGAGCGCGTGGCGAAGTAGAACTCGCCACTCGGCGCGCCCAATTCATTCAACAGTACGTGCAACGTGGCCAGTGTCGCGTGTCCGCAAAGATCCACCTCGACGGTCGGGGTAAACCAGCGAAGCGACCACTGGTCGCCGACCCGGCGCACGAAGGCCGTCTCTGAGACGCCCATCTCAAAAGCGATGTGTTGGAGTGCTTCGTCAGCGAGCGGGTGCTCCAGCAAGACCACCGCCGCCGGGTTACCGCGCTCGGTGGCGCCGATGAACGCGTCCACCCACCACAGTCGGTGCCCGAAGGTCACGTCGACGGAATCCACCTTTAGAGACTGCCACACGCGCCATCGGGCCTCGGTAAGGTTGAACGGTGCGTGTCGCGACGTTCAACCTTCACGCCGGCGTCGACGGCTGGGGCCGACCAACTCGGGCGCTCGACGTCATCAAAGAGCTCGACGCGGACGTGCTCATTCTTCCCGAACTGTGGCGCGCCGACGAAGGACCGGACTTCTATGAGGATCTGCGGTCCAGCCTGCACGTCGAAGGGGCCTTCGCCGCGCTGGCCAAGGGCGAACGGGTGACGTCGGGCCACGGCGGGCCCACCTGGCAGCCTCGCCTGGCCCATTTCTTTGGCGAACGGGGCCTCTACTTCAAGGAACACCGTTCGCTTTCCAAGACCCAGTCCTCGAATCGTGCGCTCTTCGAACACGTCGAGAAGGGCACGTGGGGACTTGGCCTCTTGACCCGGCTCGACATCGAGGATGTGCGCGTCGTCTCGCTCGGGCGACTACCGCGCGAAAAGGTCCAGCGGGCACTGGTCGTAGCCCAGTTGCGTGACGCCGGGCGCCCGTTCTACGTGCTGGCCATTCACGGCGCGCATCTCAGCCACGGTTCGTTTCGCCAGTATCGGCGCGTGAGTGCCTTCGTCAAGACCCTCGATCCAACACGCCCCGTGCTCTTTGGCGGCGACTTTAACTGTTGGCGCCCCTTGCTTCGCCTGCTCTTGCCGGGCTGGCGCTCGCTCGCCCGGGGTCGGACGTGGCCCGGGCCACGTCCTCACTCTCAGATCGACCACATTTTGGGACGAGGTGCTTGGGTGTCGCTGGAGAGTTTCACGCGCGATGGCGGCAGTGATCATCTGGCGCTGGTGGCCGACCTCGAACTTCGCTAGGTCAACTCCATCTTCGAGCTTTCTGGCAGACGTCGCAGCAACAACAGCAATGGCAGCAACGGCAAGAAGGTGACCAGAGCGGGAATGCGCAGCGATCCGGCGCCGGTCACGTGCACCGAGTCGCCGACCAAGCCAAAGATCAAGAGTCCGGCCATCGCGCCCAGCACGCCCGCCACCACGATCCAGCCCGCCGCGGTGGCGCGAAAGGAGTGCGCGAACAGTTCGGTGCTGAGCGCCGCGATCGCCGGCGCCAACAATCCCCCGGCCATGACGCCACTCATGTAGCCCAGAACAAAGGCGGGTTTCCCTCCCCCGTAGGCGAGTGACGCGGTGCCCGCGGTGGCCAAGGTCCCCACGACCACCGTCCAGCGGCGCCCCACCACCCTCGCCAAGTAACGACTGAGCAGAAGTCCCGCGAGTCCCGTGATGGCGCTGAGCGCCACCACGCTCGCCACCACCGGAGGGCTGATCTTCAAGATGCCTTCGCCGTAGACAAACGTAAAACCGCTCGCCGGACCCGAGATCACCCCGATGACAAAGACGACGGACCCCACAATGGCGACCCGTCCTCGCCCGCCTCGCGGCACGGCGCCCAAGCGAGCCATCGGGGCCGTAGCGCCATGGAACAACGGCTCGGGCACCCGTCGCAGAATCGGCCCGAGGAAGAAGATCGGCAGCAGGGCCAACGCGAAGAGCCAGCGAAAGGAGTCGGAACCACGAATGACCCCGTGCAGTATCGCCGCCATGCCGGCGCCGATGCCAGCACCCGCCGAGATGACAACGAGACGGTGAATGCGTCGACCCGCACTCGAGAGTTCCACGGTGATCACTTGGATCATCGCCGAGGTGGTGGAAAGCAGCGGTCGCGCCAGAGCGAAGCACAGAACGAAGAACCAGTAGGAGGGACTAAGTGAAGCGCAGGCCGTGATGACCAGGCCCAACAACAACGTGCGGCGAAGGACCGTGGTACGGCCCCACCGATCGGCGAGTGAGGCGAGGGGCAGCGCGCCGAGCGAGGCGAGACGAAGCACCGCGAGCCCGATGCCGAGCACCGAACCCGAGAGTCCCACCACGCTCTGGAGCGATTGGCTTGAGGTGTGATGTCCAAAGTGGTGCGCCACGTCGTCGAGGGAGGCCACGGCGCCAAACTGAGCAAACCCGGCGACCAGGGCGATGATGAACAGCGCAATCAAGAAGTGTTGCCATGAACGACGCGGACGAGCCCCGAGCGACGCGTCAGCCAAGCCGCACGCTTTCGTCCACTTCCACGAGGGTCTTTCCGTGATTGCCGCCACTGAACAACAAGTTGAGGGCCTCGGGAGCGTTCTCGAGTCCGTGTACGACGTGCTCTTGGTGGTGGAGCTGTCCGGCGAGCACCATTCCGGCCAGCTCGGTCTGGGCTTCGGCAAATCGACTGGCGTAGTCCAAGACGATGAAGCCTTCCATTCGGCCCCGGCGCACAATGAGCATCGACGTGTTCTCAATCCCAAAAGACGCGCCGGTAGCGTTGTACTGAGAGATCGCGCCACAGAGCACCACGCGAGCGTGCATCGCGACGTTGGTCAACACGTCGTCGAGGATCTCGCCGCCCACGTTGTCGAAGTAGAGGTCCACGCCTTGTGGGCACGATTCGCGCAGGCGTTGGCGCAGTCCCCCTTTGCGGTAATCCAAGCACTCGTCGAAGCCGTACTTGGTCACGACGTCGGCGCACTTCTCAGGTCCGCCGGCGATGCCAACCACTTTGGCGGCGCCGCGAACTTTGGCGATCTGACCGGCCACGGATCCGGTGGCGCCCGCGGCGCCCGAGACCACGACCACGTCGCCCTCTTTCATCTGTCCGACTTCAGTAAGTCCAAAGAACGCCGTAATACCCGTCACGCCTAATACGTTCATGACCGTGGCGAGGTCCAAGCCCAGTCCCTGGGGCACCACCGAGAAGCCACGTTCGTCAGTGGCGAGGACCCGCTCTTGCCAATTGGTCATGCCAAAGACGATTTCACCGACGTGGTAACGCTCGCTGCGCGATTCCACCACGAGTCCGGTGCCACTCCCGCGAACGACGTCACCAAGTGCAATCGGGGGAAGATAGCCCGGCGCGTCATTCATCCAGGTGCGGATCGTCGGATCGATGGACAACATCGCGACTTTGATCAGGGCCTCGCCCTCGCCACAGACGGGCCGCGGCGAGCTCACCAGCGAGGTCGTCGAACCATCCACCTGGCCCTCCGGGCGCCGCACGAGCACGATCTGTCGATTGTCCATCTGTCCTCCTCGGAAGTAACGGGCACCTTAGATACTGTCACCACCACACCACGTCGACCGATTTGCTAGAAAGAGGAATGAACCGGAAAGGTGGCCGTGACCCGTCAGCGAAGTCTTCGTTCACTGCTCTACCGTGACGCACGCCTGCTGGGCAACGTCCAGGCGGCCACCCACGGACCGGGCGCTTACGCCCAGCGTTACGCGCGCCGCAAGGTCTACTCGCGCACCAACTCCTTCACCCACTCCATCCTTCGTTCGATCTCGCTCAGTAAGTGAATGGGGTTTTAAGCCCGGGCCCTTCGGGGTCCGGACGCGGTACGAAGTTTCTGGACTCGACACCACGAAGTACCTTTTCATAATGGACTACGTCGCACTCGGTACCACCGGCCTAAAAGTTTCACGAATCTGCCTCGGCTGCATGAGCTACGGCGAACCCACGCGCGGGAACCAACTGTGGACGATCGGCCCGCAGGAGGCCGCGCCGTTCTTCCGTCAAGCCCTCGATGCGGGCATCAACTTCTTTGACACCGCCAACGTTTACTCCGCGGGGAGCAGCGAGGAGATCACCGGGCGGACCTTGCTCTCGATGGCGCCGCGCGACGAGTTAGTCATCGCTACCAAAGTGAACGGACGAATGAACCCCGGGGCCAACGGTCAGGGCCTCTCGCGCAAAGCGATCATGGCCGAGATCGACCATAGTCTTACTCGCCTGGGCACCGACTACGTCGATCTGTACCAGATCCACCGATGGGATTACGACACGCCCATCGAAGAGACGCTCGAAGCGTTGCACGACGTCGTCAGGGCCGGCAAGGCCCGTTACCTCGGCGCGTCGTCGATGTACGCCTGGCAGTTCGCCCAAGCGCTCTACACCGCTGACCTCAACGGCTGGACCCGGTTCGTGAGCATGCAGAACTACTACAACCTGCTCTACCGCGAAGAAGAAAGGGAGATGCTGCCCCTCTGCGTCGACCAAGGCGTCGGATCGATTCCGTGGAGTCCTTTGGCGCGGGGTCGATTGACCCGTCCGTGGAACGGTCAGACCCACCGCACCGAGACCGACGAGTTCGGCCGCAGCCTCTACACCGACGACGATCGGCCCGTCGTCGACGCCGTGCTCGACGTCGCGAAAGGGCGCGCAGTCTCGCCCGCCCAGATCGCCCTGGCCTGGGTCCTCTCCAATCCCGCGGTCACCAGCCCCATCGTGGGCGCGACCAAGACCGAACACCTTGACGACGCCGTCGCCGCGCTGGACGTGCACCTGGACGACGCGGAGATCAAACTATTGGAAGCGAAGTACCAACCCCACGGTGTCCTCGGTTTTCGCTGAGCCGACGGTTCTGCGCCGTGGGGGCGGTGACGCCTCCCTAGTCACTGGTGGTCGAATTCGCGTACGACGAGTTCGCCCCAAAGGAAGCCTTTCACTTCGACGTCGCGCTCGATGGCTGACTAGCCAACGAAGGTCTTCACGTCGGCAATGAGCTTATTTTCGATCTCCAAGTTCCAGAGTGAGTCGGCGACGTCCACAACCAAGAACAACTCCGAGAGGAGCAGTGTTTCGATCGCCGCTACCCCGAGGTGTTCGAGCCACTTGCCAATTCCAAATCTCACCGTGAAGTCGTTCGGGGCGCCCTTTATGGTCACGGTGAGGGCTCGATCCGCCGCTACCACTTCACTGAGAAAGCCACCCTTCTTTGCTTGAATGACCGTACCTTGATCGCTGGGTGACGATGATTGAACGGTGAATCCGTTGGTCTTGAGATACTCCTCAACGTGGGTCTGCAGGGCACTCAAATCAGTGCCCTTACCTTCAAAGTGTTCTTCCTTATCGCCCAGCACTGGGTCCTCCTCGTTTCGATTGGCCCTCGCACCTTAGTTGACCTTCGTGAACTCTCCCCAAGAGCTCACCTGAATATCACAACACTGACGACCGCCAACCAAAGACGGTTTGTCCGTATCATGGGGTGTGGCCATTCTTCACAGAGTGAGCGCACCGTAATGAGTCGAAGACCGAATGAAATCTATTCGACGTGGCGGTTCATGGTGAACAGAGGAGACCCAGATGGACGTTAAAGAGTTGCTCAGCAGAGTGGGCGAGAATCTTTCGGTAAGCCGCTCATTTGGCGCCGCCTACAAAAAAGACGGGTTGCTCATTATCCCGGTGGCCATGGTGGCCGGCGGGGGCGGAGGCGGCGGGTCAGAGAACTCATCGTCACACTCCCACCCCAACGAGTTGGAAGGTTTGCTCGAAGATGCCCGACCCCGTGAGGAGGTCCCTAACGGGTCGGGCGGAGGCTTCGGCGGCGTCGTCTTGCCCGTCGGGGCGTACGTCGTCAAGGGTGAGGAGGTCACCTGGGTGCCGGCGGTGAACGTGACGCTCATCGCCCTCGCGGCGCTTGGCGTGCTTCGCCTGCTCATTCGCTCTGCGACGCGTAGGCGCAGGCGGCGACCCGCCTAGTAAGTGCGACGATGAACTCGCCTTCGGCGTGGGGCGCGCTCGTCGCCGAGACGCTGCGCGTTCAAAGAGTTAGACCGAAGAGAGTGCGTTAGCTAATTGGTTCAAACTGCGCCGTGAAGTGACGCAACGCGGCTGGTTCGTGGACCATTCGATACCCGGGCAGCGAAGCGGCGTCTCGGGCCACCGCCGTGACGACCTCAATCACGTAATCAATATGGCTTTGGGTATAGGTTCGCCGAGGAATCGCCAAGCGAACCAGCTCCATCGCCGCGGCCTTTTCCGAGCCGTCCGGTTGACGGCCGAACATGACGGTGCCGATCTCGCAACTACGAATACCCCCCGTCTGGTAAAGGGCGATCGCGAGCGCTTGACCAGGATATTGCAAGGGCGCCACGTGACTCACCAACGCCTTCGCGTCCAAATAGACGGCGTGACCGCCGATGGGCTTGACGACCGCAACGCCGGCCGCGTCGAGCGCGTCGCCCAGGTACGCGGTCGAGCGAATGCGGTAGCGCAAGTAGTCGGGCTGCACCGCTTCTTTGATTCCCTGGGCGAGCGCCTCGAGGTCTCGGCCGGTCAACCCGCCGTAGGTAGGAAAACCTTCGGTCAAGATCAACATGTTGCGGCACTGCTCGGCCAGATCATCGTCGTTGAGGGCCAACCAACCTCCGATGTTGCCAAAGGGATCCTTCTTCGCGCTCATCGTCATCCCATCGGCCAACGACGCGATCTCTCGAACAATGTCGCTGATTTCCCTATCGGACTGTCCCGCTTCGCGCTCGTGGATGAACCAGGCGTTCTCGGCAAAGCGGCACGCGTCCAAGAAGAACGGGACGCCGTAGCGACGACAGATCTCGCTCACGCTACGAATATTGGCCAACGAGACGGGCTGTCCCCCGCCCGAGTTGTTGGTGATCGTCAAAAAGACCACGGGGATCGAGGCCGCGCGCGCGCCCAGCAGTGCTTCGAGGGCCTCCAGATCCATGTTCCCCTTGAAGGGGTGCAGCGCGGCCGCGTCGTGACCTTCGGGAATCACCAGGTCTCGAGCCTCGGCGCCGGAGAATTCGACGTTGGCCCGCGTGGTATCGAAGTGGGTGTTGTTGGGCACCAATCTTCCCGGACCGCCCACGACCGAGAAGAGAATTCTCTCGGCGGCCCGGCCCTGATGAGTGGGAATGACGTGACGAAAGGGAAACAGATCCTTCACGGCGGCTTCAAAACGGAACCACGACGGCGAGCCGGCGTAGCTCTCGTCACCGTGTTGAATGGCGGCCCACTGGTCACGCGACATCGCTCCGGTACCCGAATCAGTGAGCAGGTCAATCAACACATCCTCGGCGCGAAGGTTGAACAGGTTATAACCGGCTCGTTCCAGAGCCAGAGCACGCTCCTCGCGGGTGGTCATGCGTAAAGGTTCTACCGAGTGAATTCGAAACGGTTCGATGATGGTGTTGAAAGGTTGGCCCACCGCCTGATGGTACCGCCGCGACGCCATTCACCAAATAGCGGTTAGGACCAGCTACCTACCTCGACGCGACGGCGTGCCGCATCCGCTGTTCTTGACCTAAAGGGCCGTTCGGTCGCCAACCCTTAGGGACCGGTGTAACGACAGGTAAAACTATTCCCACTGACCTGAGTGGGTAGCGACAACGTGACGTTGCTCTGAATTATGTAGTAGCTATCGCTGTAGGGAAGCGACGGCACGCCTAGATCGGTCCCGAGACTGGTGAAGGTCACGGTGCCATAGTTGGCGAAAGGAAAGTAGGTGTTAGTACTCCCATTGAACGGATCTTCCATAATCCACTCGGCCGACGTCGCCCCGGAGTACGTCTGGCTAGAGTCGGTCGTCTGGGAAAAGTACACGAGGCTGTTATTCGAAATGGATTCAATCTGCCAATCCACGCCGATCTTGAAAATTCCCATTCGACCTGACGTGAGGTCCTCTAAGATCGTCTCCCACTGACCGTTGGAGTCGGTGACCGTGGCGAACATCGAGTCTCCGGGGTTGACCGGGAAGTGGGTGAAGGGCACTTCTTGGTTCGGGGTACTGGGATATAACTCATACCAGCCGACCTCTTGCTGACTACCGTTCACGCAACTATTTTCGGTACCAGTTTGCAACAACACTTCTCCCAGCGTGCCACCGGTCCCGACCCACGTGGCCGACTCACTCGTGGGGATGTCGCTGCAGTTCAAGAACGGCACCTGCCAACCACCCGACACTTGGGTAAAGACCGTGGAGTTGCCACTTAACACGTAGCCAGACCAATTGTACGAGGGCGTTCCAACTTGTGGCGCCGGGTTGGACACCACGAGCCACTGGGCGTAGAGGGTGGTATTCGCGGTGAACACCCAGGTGGCGCTGTTCGGGTAAGCCACGCCGGTGCCGTTGGCCGCAGTGTTCCAACCGTTGAAGGTGTAGCCCGTGAACGTGAAGGCGTTGGCCGTCAAGCTGGCGCTGACGTCGTAGTTCTCGGTCTCGTTGGCCATCGAGCCCAAGCCGCCCACGGTCTGGGGAAAGTTCGGATTGAAGGTGACGGTGTAGGAGTTGATCGTCCACTGCGCGTAGAGGGCGACGTTGGCGTAGATAGTGATCACGGCGCCGTCGACGTAAGCCACCCCGGTGCCGTTGGCCAAGGTGTTCCAGCCGGTGAAGGTGTAACCGGTAGCGGCGAAGACGTTGATGGTGAGCGCTTGCGCCGTGCCGCTGGTGAAATTCTCAATGCTCATCGAGCCCGACCCACCCCCGGTGAGGGGAAAGTTCGAATTGAACGTGACCGTGTCGATGTTGGCGCTCCACTGCGCGTAGAGGGTGGCGTTGGCGGTAAAGGCGTAACTGGCGTCGTTGGCGTAAGCCGCCCCGGTGCCGTTGGCCGCGGTGTTCCAGCCAGTAAAGGTATAACCGGTCAACGTGAAATCGTTGGGAGATAGGCCCGTGGCGACGTTGTAGTTCTCGGTCTCGCTGGCCATCGTGCCCGCGCCGCCACTGGGGTGGGGAAAGTTGGCGCTAAACGTGACGATGTAAGCGTTGATCGTCCACTGCGCGTAGAGGGTGGCGCTGGCGGTAAAGGCGTA
>DATLTW010000076.1:0-54710 GCA_035533495.1 Acidimicrobiales bacterium
GGAATGTACAAATCGGTCGACGGCGGGGCGACGTGGACGCTAGAGACTAACTGCACCACGTCAACTTCGAACTGCATCCCCTACTTCACCAGTTTCAACTACGCCTACCAGAATCAAAATAACGATACGGGCATTGATCAGAGTTGGTACGACAACACGATCTCGATCGATCCGCTAAACACCAACATCGTCGTCGCCGGTGGTGTGACCGCCGTGGAAAGCATCGACGGCGGCGCCAATTGGGTCAATCTCGGGGGTAGCGGCAGCACCACATTCTCAAAGATTCATCCGGACTTTCACGCACTGGCTTTCGACAGCGCCGGCAACCTCTACATGGGCAACGACGGCGGCGTATGGGAAATGTCCACAGCCAATTTGACCAGTCAAACGTTGAACTACACCAACCTCAACAGCAACCTCGACATCACGCAGTTCTATCCAGGTATTTCCCAGACGAATAACGCGAGCGACATCGTGGCCGGATCTCAGGACAACGGCACCGTCCAATACCTGTCCACCTCGCCACCCGCCTCAGCGTGGAACCAAGTCGACGGAGGTGACGGCGGCGCGGTCGCCATTGACCCGTCAAACCCCAATTTCCAAGTCGCCGAATCCAATATCTCGTTGCAGGGGTCCCTTGACGCGACGAGTAACGACTGGCAGACCACCACGCCACTCACGGTTCCACCGTTCGTCTCCACAAACTGGTTTTCCCCGTTGGCCATTGTGCCCAACACCCTCGGACCGACCATTCTCTTTGGCGGTGACGGCGTCTACCTCTCGAGCGACGGCGGTCAAACCTGGTCGAGCCCGACCGGCTACGGCGCGTCGAACGTCTCGGCCCTCGCCATTGCGCCCAGCAACCCCTCAGTCATCTACGCCGGCTTCAGCGACGGCACGATTCAGATGTCGAGCGACGCCGGCACCACGTGGACCACGGTTGACAACATCAACAACGACGTCACACACCTTGCGGTGAGCGCGTCGGACCCTTTCACGCTTTACGTCTCGGGCGCTGTCGCCTATACGGGGGTCGTTTCCTGGGCCGGACCCCCACAAGTGTTGATGGGCACGGCGCTCGACACGGCGTCGCCGTCGTGGACGGATCTTTCTGGCAACCTGCCCTCCAACGATCAGACCAACACCGTCATTTCCGACGGCAACGGCGGACTCATCGTGGCCAACGAAATGGGCGTCTACTGGACGAACACGATTCAAGGCACGAGCACGAACTGGGCACGATTGGGCGCGGGGCTCCCCAACGTCCAGGTGATGGACCTACTACTTACGTCCGGGGGCACGCTCATTGCCGCCACGCACGGCCGCGGCATGTGGACCTTGCCCTTCTCGATTGTCACCAACACGTCAACGACGGTCTGCACGTGGGCTGGGGGCACAGGATCGTCAGGCAGTGATTGGTCGGTGGGCGCTAACTGGGTCACGACGGCCGGTTCTTCGTGCACCGGAGCCGGTGGGCCCCCGACGGGAGCGCAGGTCGTCTTTCCCGCCAACCCGCTCAACACCTCGGTGACCTGGGACAGCGGAACCGAAAGCGGGAGTGGAGGCGTGCCGGCGAACTCCTTTGACTCCATCACGATTCAAAGTGCGGCCTATGTCTTTGCTAACGCGAACGCCGCGTCAGCCATCACACTTTCGCCTACGGTGGCGACACCGTCGTGCGGAGCGAGCGCCACCATTGCGCTCTGCGCCGCGTTCCCGAGTGGAACCCTAACGCTGCCCTTTGACTTCGCCTTGACCGGCTTCAGTGAGATCGCGAGCAAATACGCGGCCTCCACGTTGGACGTGACCGGCGCGCTCAGTGGTGCCGGCAGCACCTTGGTGATTGGTGACGTTTCGAACGTTGGTGTCGTTTCGCTCAGCGCGACGAGTGATGGTTTTACAAGCGGGGTCGTCGTTAATGGCGGCATGCTCAACGTGTCCGGCACCATCACGAATTCGAGCATCACCGTTCAAAGCGGCACCACACTCGACGTTTCGGGCACCGTGGGTTCCATCACCAATGACGGCGGAACAATCTCGCCCGAACTCTCGCCAACGACGCCGGGCACACTGACCACACTCGGGAATGTCGACCTCCAGGCCCTCGGCACAGGACAGCTTGACGTCTTGCTCGCCGGATCCACGCCCGGCACTGGTTACTCCCAACTTCTGGTCAACTCCGGCTCCATAAATCTCGACGACGCGACGTTAATCGTCAATCGCGTGTTTACTCCTGCGGGTGGATCGAACATTGTTCTCGTTTCGCTCACCGGTGGCGCGACGACCACGGGAACATTCTTGGGCCTCGCGGACGGCGCCACGATAGTCGTAAACGGACTCACCTTCGTCGTCTCGTACCCCTCACAAGATGGCGGTGACCCGACCCAGGGCGTGTTGCTCACGCCTCTGACTGCGCCCGACGCGCCGACCATCGGCACCGTGACGTCAGCGAGCACGACGGCGAGCGTCGCCTGGAGTGCCCCGGCCTCCAACGGTGGCGTGGCCATCACGGGCTATGTTGTCACCGCCGCTGACGCAACCTCCTCGACCAACGGCGGCCAGACCTGCACCTGGACCAGTGGTCCACTTACCTGTTCGCTCAGCGGTCTCACCTACGGCGACAGCTACACCTTCAGCGTCACGGCCACCAACACCATCGGCACCTCGGGTGCATCGGCCAGTTCTAACGCGGTCACGCCCCTGCCCAATCCCCCGGGGCCGGTCACGGTGACATTCGCTGCGAGATCATCGACGCTTTCACCCGTGGCGCGCCGTGCGCTGCTCGGGCTCTCGAAAAAACTTATTGCCCAAGCGTCGCTCAAGATCACCGCATACGCACCTAAAAACGCGGCCCTCGCGCACCGTCGAGGCCGTGCGGTCACGCTTTACCTAACAAGCCTCGTGAAGGTGGGGGTCGTCATCGTGGCGCGCACGACGGGGAGCGCGAATAAGGCAATAGTGGTAACGATTAAGGAGTAGTTGAGGGCGTCGGGCGACCGAACGCAGTATGTGAAATGCCCGCGCGCGCATGGCGCCGAGTCGGCGCACCAAGTGTTGTAAATATTCGGCTGGTCTGGAACCATTCCGTAACGACTTATCGGTGACCTGGTCTGCGACGATCGCCGTCTCCATAAAGGCGGAACCGTGACGCATGGTCGCCACCGCTGATCGATTGTGATCAACCAGGTCCCAGCTTCAAGGCGCGTTCCGGGCCAAAAGATCGGAACCGCTAAGCGAATTTATTCACAAGTCGCCCTCCGGGTAATCGGTAACATTGCTGCTGGGTTTCCTGGAGTTCGAGATCCCGCTCTTGAACAGGATGTATCCAGATCTAAGTTCACCGACCGTCGGCCGGAATTCTTACCAACAGGTGACAGTTCTGACTTGACAACGTGAAAAACGCCGTCTACCTTGTAAGCGGTTACATGGCTGTAAGCGGTTACACAAAAACTCTGTTGGGGAGATTTGGGGGCTGGATGGTTGATTCACCGCCAACGATTTACGACGTCGCGCGTCGCGCCGGCGTCTCCACGGCCACCGTCAGCCGAGCGCTCAACTCACTTTCCTCGGTGCGCCCTTCCACGCGCGCAAAAGTGATGGCCGCCATGGCCGAGCTTGAGTTCGTTCCCAACGTCGTGGCCCGCGGTCTCTCGAGCGGCAAGCACATGATCTTGGGTCTGGTCTTCATGCGCGCGACCGTTGACGGCAGTGTGCTCGGTGTTGAGGAGGCCAGCCTTCTCTATACCGACATCGTGATTAGAGGCGCCGAAAAACGCGCCGCGGAACTTGGCTACTCACTCTTGTTGAGCAGCGCCGACGACAGCCACCCTTCGGGGATGACGTCGCTCCTGAGCCTGACTGGCACAGTCGACGGACTGATTCTCCTCGACCGGGTGCTCAGAGACGACGACGTGGCCGATCTCGCGCGACGAATCCCCGTGGTCTTGCTCGCCGGGAGGGGAGAGTCAATTTCAGCCGTCACCGTTCGAGTCGATAACGAACAAGCCATGCGGAGTTTGGCCGAACATCTCATTAATGTCCACGGCATCACGCGTGTCGGCTTCGTGACGGGTTTGGAGGAGAGCCCGGACAGCGTCGCGCGAGCCATCGCGTTTCGAAAGGTAATTGAGGAGTTGGGCGGCACGCTCGACGACGTCGATCTTCTGGAGTCGGACTGGACCTCTGCTGGGGGCGAAGCGGCGATGCAGGCGCGACTCATCCGTGACGAGCCGTTGCCCCAAGCGTTCGCCTGCGCGAACGATCAGACCGCGGTGGGTGTGATCTACGCGCTCAGCGCCAGCGGTCTTCGAGTGCCCCAGGACCTTGTCGTTACCGGATTCGACGACATTACCTTGACCCGATACTTCAATCCTTCGTTAACGACAATTCGCCAGTCGGGCAGCATCCTTGGCGAGGTTGCGGTTGACGCGTTGGTGGCCATGCTCGATGACACCAGCGACGTCACGCGAACCATCGTGTTACCGACCGAACTCGTCGTGCGCGAAAGTTGCGGCTGCGTGAACGAATCCGACGCACGACCGCCGCTGACCGAACTGATCACCCATAGAGCGGAAGCGGGCTGAGTATGCGAATGCTCGCACGTCGCCTCGCGCTGTACATCGTCACCGCGTGGGTGGCCATCACCGCAAATTTTCTTCTGCCGCGAATGATGCCCGGCAATCCGATTCAGACGTTGATTGGCAAAATCACCGGAACGGTCACACCCAATGAGATTCGCGCTATTCGACTCTCCTTTGGCCTGGGCTTTCATCAGGGTCTCATCGCGCAGTACTTCACCTACCTCACCCAACTCCTTCACGGCAACTTTGGCGTGTCGATCACTCTGGGGGCGCCGGTGAGTGCCATTCTGCGCCAATCAGTGCCCTGGACGGTGGGGCTCATTGGACTTTCGACCATTTTTAGCTTTGCGATAGGCACATTCGGCGGGGCGCTCCTTGGTTGGAGTCGCGGTTCACGTCTGGACGCACTGATCCCCGCCGCTACCTTTTTCCAAGCCGTGCCCTACTTCTTTTTGGCCACGGTGATGCTCCTGCTCTTCGGTAGTGACCTGCACTGGTTCCCCGTGCTGGGCGCCTACAGCCAAACCGTCACCCCTGGGTGGAATCTGGCCTACGTCTCGAGCGTGATTCGATACGGGGAATTACCGCTGATCGCGATCGTGATGAGTTCCCTCGCGGGCTGGATGCTGGGCATGCGCAACATGATGATCACGATGATCGGCGAAGACTTCGTCTTAATGGCCGTCGCGAAAGGCTTGCCGCGTCGAAAGGTGATCTGGCACGCCGCGCGCAACGCGATTCTGCCCAGCATCGCCAACCTGTCGCTCGCCATTGGATTGGTGGTATCGGGCGCGCTGCTCGTGGAACTGGTGTTTAACTACCCCGGCGTTGGCGATCTTCTCTTGCAGGCCGTACTCAACGAGGACTACCCACTCATCCAAGGAATTTTCTTAGTCATTACGCTCGCGGTGCTCGCCGCTAACTTCTTGGCCGACATTGTCTACCTCTGGCTGGATCCGCGAACCAGAACCGTGGCTGCGGTATGAAATCCCTTCGCTTACCTAGGTCGCCCAAGGTGATCATTGGCCTCGTCATTGTGGGCTTTTTTATCATTATGACCGTCATCGGGCCGTGGCTCGCGCCGTACAACCCGAGTTCGACCGCCTTCGCGCCATTGCTGTCCCCCTCGGCGCACCACTGGCTCGGCACCACCAGCCTCGGTCAAGACATCTTCTCTCAGCTGTTAGTCGGGGCGCGCGCCACCATGGTGGTGGCCCTGCTCGCGGGACTGGCGGCCACGATTCTCTCGATGACCGTTGGCATCGCCGCAGGTTATCTCGGGGGCATGTCCGACGAGGGACTCTCACTACTCTCGAACGTCTTTCTTGCGATACCGGGTGTGCCGCTGCTCATCGTGATCGACAGTTACCTCCCGGTGAGCAGCCGCTCGAACTTCTTCGTCATCGGACTCATCATCAGCCTCACCGGATGGGCCTGGGGAGCGCGAGTCCTCCGCGCCCAGACGATGTCACTGCGCAATCGTGACTTCGTCGAGGCGGCGCGCATCATCGGCGAGAAGCGTACCCGGATCATGTTCACTGAGGTCGCGCCCAACCTGCTGCCCGTGCTCGCCTCCTCGTTCCTCTTTACGGTGCTCTACGCCATCGGTGCCTACGTGACTCTTGCCTACATCGGACTGACCAGCACGGCCGTATGGAACTGGGGCACCATGCTCTACTGGGCTCAAGCGAACAACGCGCCCCTTTCAGGCGAGTGGTACTGGTTCGTCCCGCCGGGAATCTGCATCGCCCTCGTGGGCACCGGTCTCGCGCTCGTGAACTTCGGGATTGACGAGTTCATCAATCCGCGCCTTCGCGCCGGTGGCCTCACCTCACGCCAGCGGCGCAAGTTGGGCCTGCCCCGTCGGATCCGACTCGGTCTGACGCCCGTTATCCACTCCACATCAAAACGAACGGTCGTGGCGGCGCCCGCCAAGTTGGTGAGCCGATGATCGCCGATCCGCTAAAGACCCACGCGGCGGCGGCGGCGACCGAGAGCCCTCTACGCCGCGTCGCGCCGGTCCACGCGCGCCACGAATTCGTCCTCGAGGTCAACAACTTCAGCGTCGACTACGGCGTCGGTGAGGACATGGTGCGCGCCGTGAACGACGTAACGTTGAAGCTGCGCCGCTCACAAGTACTGGGCATCGCCGGTGAAAGTGGCTCCGGCAAGTCCACGTTGGTGTACGCCATGACGCGCCTGCTGCGCGCGCCCGGGGTTATCAGCGGCGGAGACGTGACGTTGAATCTCGCCAACGAGGGCGACCTCGATGACGTGACACCGCTCAGTCTCGTGACCGCGAGCGAAAGGGAACTTCGAAATATTCGCTGGTCACATGTCTCGATCGTCTTGCAAAGTGCGCTCAGCGCGCTGAACCCGGTGCTTCGCGTGGGCCGTGAGTTCAACGAGGTACTGAAAACGCATCGAAAAGGGATGACCAGGTCCCAGCGTCACGATCGGTCCGTTGAGCTACTAAAGATGGTGGGCCTCAACGAAGACCGTCTGGCCCGCTTCCCCCACGAGCTCTCCGGCGGCCAGCGCCAGCGAATCATGATTGCCCTCGCGCTGGCCCTCGATCCAGAACTGGTGATCATGGACGAGCCCACGACCGCCCTCGACGTGGTCACCCAGCGTGAGATCATTAACGAACTCAACGACCTGCGCTCGCGCTACGGCTTTGCGATGATCTTCATTACCCACGACCTCTCACTGCTCATTGAGCTCGCCGACGAGATCGTCGTCATGTACGCCGGCGCGATCGTCGAGCGCGCGGGCGCCAGCGATCTCTACGAAGCGCCGCGTCACCCTTACACCTTCGGGCTGCTCAACTCGTTCCCGCCTTTACACGGCGAACGGCGTGAACTCGCCGGCATTCCCGGTTCGCCGCCGGACCTCGCCGAGCTGCCCAAGGGCTGCAGCTTCGCCCCGCGTTGTCCTTTCGTGATGCCACGCTGCCGTCTCGAGGCACCGCCGCTCACCAATATTGATGGCTTGGATCGCAGTGTTGCCTGCTGGTTGCACATCGGGGGCCCGTCGGTGCGGGTGCCCGTCGAGCTCTCTCGCGAGATGAGCCCCTTGCGCACGCGCTTCACGGCGTTAGAGGACCGAGCATGAGCGTGTCGACGTCGCCCGCACAGTTGAGCGCTCGTCACCTGACGCGCCACTTCGCCACGCGCGTGCCCGGCAAACTCTTTCAAGCGAGGCGCGTCGTGCGCGCCGTGGACGACGCCAGTCTCGACCTGGTAAGGGGCCAAGTCACCGCCGTCGTTGGTGAGAGCGGCTCGGGCAAGTCAGTCCTGGCGAGGATGCTGGCGAGGATTATTACGCCCACGTCGGGCGAATTGGTCCTGGAGGGCACGTCGATCCCCCGTCGCGCCAAGCGCACCCTGGCGTACGCCTCCAAGGTGCAGTTGGTCCTCCAAGACCCGTACGCCTCGAACAACCCAGTCCACCGCGTGCGCCACAGTCTGGAGCGTCCGCTCCTCATCCACGGGGCCGCGAAGCACGAGGTCGACGACCTGGCCAGGGCCGCGTTGTCGCGAGTCTCGCTCGATCCGCCCGAGCGCTTTTTAGACCGCTATCCCCACGAACTCTCCGGCGGGCAGCTCCAACGGGTGTCCATTGCCCGGGCGCTGTGCGTCAAGCCCGACGTTCTGCTCGCCGATGAGCCGATCTCGATGTTGGACGTCTCGGTTCGTTTGGGCATCTTGAACCTCTTGAAGGGTTTGTGTGAGAATGAGCACCTCGCGATCTTGTACATCACCCACGACATCGCCTCAGCACGGTACCTGGCCGACGAAATCATCGTGATGTACGCCGGGCAGATCGTCGAGCGATCACGCGGAACGGCCCTGGTGGATCAGCCCACGCACCCCTACACCCAACTCTTAATCGCCTCGGTGCCAGATCCCTCGGACCCCACCAGCATGGCGTCGAGGTCTGATGAGCACAGTTCGTTCGCGGTGCCCGAAATTGGATGTCGTTTCGCGCCGCGCTGCCCCTTCGCGATGGACATCTGTCGCCACAGCGATCCGCCAGATTTCATAGTCGGTGAGGGTCATACATCGCGCTGCTGGTTGTACGCGAATGAGCCCGAAGCCGTTGTCGAGATGGCGCTTCCAGAGCGCCGACGAGAGGGGGGAAACGACGAAGACATGAAAATGAGCAACTAGCTGGTCGCACGACTGTTTTCTCAGTGGTCGTGCGCTCGGCCAAACGCGCGAAGGCCCAACCGGCCTCGCGTCAGGCAATAAGGACCCACATGGTTCAAATCGACGTCGGCGTAGGCCGGCTGGACAATAACAATATAAAGGATGGGTATGTTTAGAAAAATAGGAGTCATATTGACTGCCTTGTCGTGTTTGACAATCGGCATGGTGGCGGCGTCTGTCGGAGTCGCTTCAGCAGCCAAAAATGCGGTGTTGACCATCGAGGGCAACACCGGAGTCACCTTTACCGACAATTTCAACCCCGTTGACTCGAGTTCGTTTGCGGCGCAGCTAAGTGTTCGCTCGCTGGTAAACGAACCGCTTTTCGAGTTCGACACGTTGAAGGCCAACACCCAGTACCCGTGGCTCGCAACCAGTTACGCGTGGTCCAACGGAGGCAAGACGTTGACCTTTGAGCTGCGTAAAGGGGTCAAGTGGAGTGACGGAAAGCCCTTCACCTCGGCCGACGTGGCCTACACGTTCGACCTGTTGAACCGCGTGCCCGCCGCGAACGTATTCGGCGTACCGACAATGTCGAGCAACGCCACAACGTCCGGTAAGTACAAGGTGACGCTGCACTACGCCACACCCGAGTACCTCAACATCACGGCCATCGCCGGAACCGCGCTCATGTTGCCCCAACACGTGTGGTCCAAGATTGCCAACCCGGCGACCGCGGTGGTCACCACGACCGTGGGCACCGGGCCGTACACGTTGAGCAGCTACTCGTCGACGCTGGTGAAGTACAAGGTGAACCCCCACTGGTGGAACGGCACGCCGGCACCAAGTGGAGTCAACGTTCCTTCGTACACTTCGAACACGGCGGCCGCGACGGCCCTCGCTGACGGTCAGTTGACCTGGGCGGGCAATGACATCGCCAACGTGAAGAAGATCTTCGTCGCCAAGAACCCCAAGACCAACCACACATTCTTCGCGGCTGGTAGCACGGTCACCCTGGAGTTCAACGTCACGGGCACCGGGCCGCTGAGCGATCCCGCCGTTCGTCAGGCGATCAGCGTGGGCATTGACCGAAGCGCGCTTTCCCTCAAGGGTGAGACCGGCTACGAGCAGCCAGCGACGTCCTCGGGTGGGCTTATTCTGCCCAGTCAGTCGGCGTTCTTGACCAAGCCGTTGACCAAGGACCTTTCGGCGCACTCGGACCCGGCCAAGGTCGCCTCGATCTTGACCGCGGACGGTTACGCGAAGGACTCGAGCGGTTTCTACGCCAAGAACGGCGTCGAGATCAAGTTCGCGGTGGAAGACCCGACGGCGTATTCGGACTACTACGCCGACGACCAGCTCATCTCCAATGAGCTTCAAGCCGAGGGCATTGACTGCACCGTGAACGGCGTGCAAGCGTCGCAGTGGTACTCCGACTCAGCCAGTGGCAACTTCGATACGATTATCCACTGGGGTAACGGCGGGGTGAGCCCGTACGTGCAGTACTCCAACTGGCTTGACTACACCCAATCGGCTCCGATCGGGACGTCGGCGAACAGTGACTACGGTCGCTACAACTCGCCCGCGGCACAGGCGGCGTTGAAGAAACTCTCTTCCACCAATCCAACGGACAAGGCCGCGGTTACCGCGGCGGTACAGGCCCTGGAGAACCTCGTTTCGACGCAGGTTCCCGTGGCTCCGTTGCTTTACGGTGCGGACTGGGATGAGTACTCAACAGCCAACTTCACTGGTTTCGTGACGGCGAAGAACCCTTACGCCGACCCGTCGCCCGGTGACCCGCAGTTGCCGTTGATCATCAAGCACCTGACGAAGGCTTAACCCTTCGCTTCTACGTGCGGCCTCGCCAAAGACCAACCCGGCGGGGCCGCACGTAGAGGTTCCATCAACTTTCGACACCCACTACTAGGAGATCTACGCACCGTGAGCACCACTGGCTCCAACAACCCAAATCCGATTCGCCCGTTTCCACCAGGATTTCTCTGGGGCACTGCGACCGCTTCGTATCAGATAGAAGGCGCCACGACCGCCGACGATCGGGGTCCCTCTATTTGGGACACCTTTTCTCACACGCCCGGCGCGGTGTGGAATGGCGACACCGGCGACGTGGCCTGTGATCACTACCACCGGATGGAGGAAGATCTCGACTTCCTCGGCGAGCTCGGCGTGGGCGCCTACCGCTTCTCCGTCGCCTGGCCGAGGATCCAGCCCACTGGCAAAGGACCGGCCAATCAGAGCGGGCTCGATTTCTACCATCGTCTCGTTGACGGACTGCGCGCGCGCCACATCGAGCCGACACTCACCCTCTATCACTGGGACCTCCCCCAGCCCCTTGAGGACGATGGCGGCTGGTGCGAGCGCGACACCGCCGAACGCTACGCCGACTACGTAGACCTCGTCGCACGAGCACTCGGCGATGACGTGGAGCGATGGATCACCTTGAACGAGCCGTGGTGTTCGTCCTGGCTCGGTTACGGGGCGGGGCGCCACGCGCCCGGGATCAGCGACATTGGCAAGGCGGCGGCGGCCAATCACCACCTCCTGCTCGCCCACGGCTTGGCCATTCCCATTCTTCGCTCGGCGGTTCCTTCGGCCAAGGTCGGCATCACTTTGAATTTGGGCGACCATCGTCCCGGTTCCGAGCACGAACTCGACGTCGACGCGGCTCGGCGCGCGGACGGCAATCTCAATCGCCTCTTCCTCGATCCAATCTTTCACGGAAAGTATCCCGGTGACATGCTCGAGCACTACGACCAGGCTCGACCGGGCTTCTCTGTCGTGCGAGAGGGCGACCTCGAGCTGATCTCCCAACCACTTGACTTTCTTGGGGTGAACTATTACTTCCCCTCCACCGTGGTCGATACCTCGCGCGCCACCGAGGCTCGACTCGCCGGCTACGTCGTGGCACAGAGCGAACAGTTTCCCGACCTGCGCGTGCGCTCGCTCGAGACGCCGGGGCGAGATCGCACCTCCATGAACTGGGAGATCGCCGCGTCGGGGTTGACATCATTGCTGGTGCACATTCGAAACGACTACACGAAGCTGCCGATCTACATCACCGAAAACGGTGCGGCGTTCGATGACTACGTCGATCCCAATGGACACGTGCTCGATCACAATCGAGTCGCTTACCTCCAAGAGCACATCTCGGCGGTGCACGACGCCATCGACGCCGGCGTGAACGTCCAGGGGTACTTCGTCTGGAGCCTCTTGGACAACTTCGAGTGGTCCTTTGGCTATTCGAGACGATTTGGCATCGTGTGGGTAGATTTTCCTACGGGCGATCGTCTCGCCAAGGAGAGTTTCCGCTGGTATCGCGACACCATCGCGTCGAACTCGGTGGAGTACGCAACGTCGGTTGGCGAGGACTGAGGGGTCATCACCGAGCGAACCATTAATCCGGCTCTCTACGCCCTGGTGGTGGGCCAAATCACGCCGCCTCGCACGGTGAGTTGGAGTTCCGCTCGCCACGCTTTGACGTGTCGTGCCTTTCAACGAGGCGCCACGGCCCGGCGAACCCCGGGATTCTGCTAAACAGAAGATATAGGAACGTCGATGGATGTTCCAGCGTGCAAGGACCGAGCGCGAATGTCGCCGCGTCCGTCACTCAAGGGGAGAATACGGTGGGTACTCGGACCAAAAGTTTGGTGGCTAGTTCAAGAACGGCACTCGGCGCAGCCGTCGTCGTGGCGACGATGGTCGTCTCGCTGGGCGTGGCCGTACCGAGCAGCTCGGCCTCAAAATCGAGTTCGTTTTGTACGTCCATAAAGACCTACAAGCCCACGAAGCCGCCCACCGCCATCAACACCGCGTCGTATCACGCCTGGGCTAAGGCGTTGCTGCCGTTTTATGAGAGGTTGGCGAGCGAAGCGCCCAACGCCAAGACGAAACAAGAACTCAATGAACTCGTGACGATTTTGAAGTACGAGGCCAACTCGACGAGCCTGTCCGGCTTGGAGTCGTACGTCTCGACCCACGGCGTGGCGTGGGCGAACGGGCTCAAGGCGTTGATCAGCGCGTTCATGTCGTGCGCGTTATAGCTGGTTCACCGTCCCTCGCTGCCTGACTTACGACTTCGCACGACGCGCCTCTAACTGGACTCTCAGTTACTCACCGTCGCGTGGGCTTCGGGATTGAGTTCAAGTTCGCCCGCCATGCTCATCGGGACTCGAATCACGACGAGCGAGATCAACAGTCCGACGAAGGCGAAGCCCGCGGCGACCGTAAACGCCGTGGTGTAGCCGTGGGTAGTGGCAAGATTTCTTGCCACGGTCGTGGTCTGGTGCAGCGCGTAGAGTTTCGCATTCGTGGCGTCGATGGCGATCGTGGCCAGTACCGCCAGTCCGAGCGCGCCACCCACTTGCTGCATCGTGTTGAGCAACGCCGATGCCAGTCCGGCCTCGTGTGGTTTCACGCCCGAGACGGCGATGAGCGTGAGGGGAACAAACGAGAACCCCATGCCCAAGGCGATCACGACGAGCGGTCCGACAACGTCGAAGTAGCTACTGGTTGGGGTGAGGCGGGTCATCCATAGGATCCCGACAGTCGCGAGACTGGGTCCGACGATCAGAGGAATTCGGATCCCAATTCGTCCGACGAGACGCGATGAAAGGGTGGCCGCGAACACGATGCCCGCGGTCATCGGCAAGAATCCCACGCCGGTGCGGACGGGGCTGTAGCCCAAGACGTTCTGGAGATATTGCGTGAGAAAGTAGAACATCGAAAAGAGGGCAATACCGATGCAGAGCATCATCGCGAAGCTCCCGGAACGGTTGCGGTTCCTAAAGATGCTGAGCGGCATCAAGGGTTCGGCGCTGCGCGTCTCGATGAAGGTAAAGGTGGCGAGCAGAATCACCGCCGCGACCAGCGAAATGATCGTGGCTGTACTGCTCCAACTGTGGTCCGACGCGTTCGAGAGTCCGTACACCAGCGAGAGCATGCCTCCCGTCGCGGTGAGGGCGCCAGGAACGTCCAGATGGCCCGACGTCGTTTGGGACTCATTCAGGGCCCGAGGGGCGAGAAACAGAACGACCGCCGCGATGGGGACGTTGACAAAAAAGATCCAACGCCACGAGACGTAACTCACCAGAATGCCGCCGAGGAGAAGTCCGACCGCGCCGCCGCCGCCCGACATCGCGGCGTAGACACCCATGGCACGATTGCGCTGAGCACCCTCAGAGAAGTTCGTCGCGATTAGGGACAACGCCGTCGGCGCGGCAATCGCGCCGCCCACACCCTGAAGGCCACGGGTAATGATCAACCAAAGATCGGTCGTCGCGAAGCCGCCCAGCAGCGACGCGACCGCGAAGATGGCGATGCCGACCATGAACATCCGGCGCTTGCCGTAGAGGTCACCCGTTCTCCCGCCGAAGAGCAACAGTCCACCAAAGGTCAGCGAGTACGCCGTGATGAGCCATTCGAGATTGGCCTGAGAGAAGTGCAGTGCGGTGTGAATGGTCGGTATGGCGACGTTGACGACCGTGGAGTCGAGCA
Source organism: Acidimicrobiales bacterium (assembly GCA_035533495.1). Taxonomy (GTDB): domain Bacteria; phylum Actinomycetota; class Acidimicrobiia; order Acidimicrobiales; family RAAP-2; genus RAAP-2. The sequence goes on from DATLTW010000076.1 coordinate 14,240, forward strand.
CGATCATGAGCTGGGCGCACGAGATAACGGCCAGCGCGAGGCCGAGATGTTTACCTTCAGTGTTGCTGTGGGAGAGCTCGAGGGCTTCTACGTTCGACATAGGGGGGGTTCTCGTTGTAGATGTTAAGGGTCACCGCTCCAGGATGCGTCGCGAAAGGCCGGCTATCCCTTTATCCCAAAGACTTTGTCGTAAGTGATCGTCGAGGTGGGAATCGTAATCTTGGGGACTTCCCCCCATTTGGAAAAGGTGGTCGTGCTGTAGCTATTTGAAGTATTAACCATATCTTTCAAGGGCAGCGTGGCCTTCCCCGACGAGAAGATCATGACCGTAGTGGTCTTGGGAGCCGAAGTGGAGGCCTTGGTCGTCCACGTGAGTTGATAGCCGTTGGTGGCCTTATCTCTCTTGCTCAACAGCGTGGTGCCCTTCGCCACGGGAAGCAGTTGCGCAAACGCCCCTGACGTCATGTCTGAATGAAACGTCGTGAACTCCTTGGTTCCCTTGTTCATCGACATTGAGGCCTTGCCGATCATCTTTTGCTCCGCTGAACTGAGACCCATCAGCTTCGTGAGTCCAGTCGCGCTTCCACTCAAATACGCGTGCGTGGGCGTTACGGTAATGGTGAATGTTTCGTTGCCCGAGACGTAGGCTTCGGAGCCGCTCTCTCTGCCAATATCGGCAATCAGCGTACTGTCGACTTTGCCCGCGAAGGTGACAACCTTCACGTGCACACCACTCTCCTTTGCTAGCGAGGTCTTCGCCGCGGCCAGGATTGAGGTGGCCGTTGGGTCCTTTACTGACGCCTGCGCCATCAGCGGCGCAGCGTTTACCGCAACCGAAGAGAGAAGTATCAAACCGGAGAGCTGAAAACAAGAACGGCGCAGGAAGGTCATGGCTCAAAGCCTAGAGGCGACGGGGCCCTGTGCTTATTCAGCCCGCGGTGTGCAAATGTTGAGAAGATTCGATACGAATCGTTAGAAACAGGCCGCCAGGTCAAATAGCAACTGTTGAATCGTTCGGATTTCCTGCAAGAGTTCGAACTCGCACGATTCGAGCTTTTCGTCACTCAATATTCCATTCACCACGGCAATGGAACGAAGGGCCACCTGCAACGTACTCAGCCAGGCCCACGCCTCGGCGTCGTTCAAGAACTGCTCCTTCAACGTCATCACCGAAAGTTCGGCGTTCGTGGCTATCTCGTTTTGACGCGCTAGCGAGGAGAGCGGGTCATCGTCGTCCCGGCTCGGATTTATGGGGGCGTTCAAGGAGAGATGCCAGTCGTGTTCGGGATCACGTTCAGCGGCCACGACATGGGCGAAGGCTTCTCGAAGAACGCCGCGTCCGGCGTCGTTGAGGCGCACCTCGACGCGGCCGTCGCGTCGTCGAACAAAGAGCTTGCCCGCCACTATTCGTCTTGCTCGACGGTGGCCTGCAACCCCGCCACCTGAAGTTTTACGCAGTACGATTCCGCTCGTTCGCGCTCGCCGGACCACACGACGGCGCGCCCCTCGTGATGGACGGTCAACATCAAATGCGTGCACTTATTGTTCGAGTAGCCAAAGACTCTCCGAAACACGACGACCACTACCGTCATCGGTGTCACCGGATCGTTCCACACGATCACGTTCCACGGTCGCTTGGTGACGACCGCGACGTTTGTCTCGACGTCGCTTTGAACGTCGCTCTCGGTCGAAGAGGAGCGAAGTCGTTTGAGCGATGCCATCTCACCAGTTTCGCAGACGACCGATCAAATTGGAAGAGGTTCAGCGTAAGGTGAGGTGCAGAGCCTTGAGGGGAACGACTTGATCGTCAGATGGTTTCGAGGTACGTCAACGCGTCTTCGTAGGTGGACCAACCTCTCGATCCGTCGCGCGGTCGGCCTCTCTCGGGATCCGCCCGCACGCTGCACCAATCCCGCCGAGGCCTACGGAGACGTCTTCGGCGTGGCGCGCGTCGTACACGGCGATCTGCCCTCAATGTTGATTGGCGGACTCGGCTCACTCTTCTTTCAGATGCTCCACCCCTACGCGATGGCGGGCGTCGCCCAACACTCTCGTTACCAAGATGACCCCCTCGGGCGACTTCTCCAAACGGCAAATTTCATAACTTCCACCACCTTCGGCTCGAAGTCGGCCGCCCAAGCGGCGATCGCGCGCGTGCTGAACGTGCACCAGTTCGTTCATGGCGTTGCCGACGACGGCGCGACGTACGACGCGAACGACCCGCACCTCTTGCTGTGGGTGCACTGCGCTGAAATATCCATGTTTTTAACTTCCTATCGACGTTTCGGCGCCCGCTCACTGAGTGAGCACGACGCGGATCGTTACGTCCATGAGATGGTTCCCTTGGCACTCGATCTCGGCGTCGTGAATTCGCCCAACTCGGTGGCGGAACTCAACGCCACGCTTCTTAGTTTTCGACCCGAGCTGCGTCTGAGCGCTGACGGACGAGTCGCGCGCGACTTCATCGCCCACGGCATGATGACGAGTCGTGCCCAGCGACTCGTCTATCGACTTTTCGTCCTCAGTGCTTGGACATTGCTGACCCCGTGGGCGCAAGAGCTATTGGGCGTGAGCGCGAATGTGACGAGGGACCGCCTCGCGGTTCGCCCCGCCACCAAGGTGCTCTGTCACCTCATTCGACTTGCGGTGCCGCCCGCGCCCGGTCAGAGCGCGAGGGTCAGTCCGCCGTCGACCACGATGACCTGACCCGTCACGTACGACGTCGTCGCCAACGCCACAATGACGTCGGCGACGTCTTCGGGGCTCCCGCTTTTTCGTAGGGGCGCCACCGACTGCACGAAGCCTCGAACCGTCTCCCAGTCGGCGGTCCAGGGTGTGTCAATGAGTCCGGGCGCCACCGCGTTGACGCGAACCTCCGGGCCGACGACTTTGGCGAGTAGCGCCGTCACGTGATTTAAAGCGGCCTTCGAGGCGGCGTAGGGAATCGACGAGCCGGTTGGACGAACACCCGCGGCCGACGAGACGATCACGATCGACCCGCGACTCTTCTTTAGGGCCGGCATGGCGGCGACGCACAGTTGCCAGGTGCCAAAGACGTTCACCTCGAAGATCTCTCGCCACACCTCAACGCTGGCGGCTTCGAGGTCGCGGTGTTCGATGACCTTGGTGACGCCCGCGTTGTTCACCAGCACGTCGAGTCGGCCGAAGCGCTCGAGGACCCGACGAAGCAAACCCTCACACTCTTCGGCGCTCGAGATATCGGCCCGCACGTAGAGAGAACCCGGCGTCGCGGCGACGAGTCGTTCTCCCGCCTCCACGCTGTGCCGAGAGTTAAAGACGACCGTGTCGCCCATTTCGGCAAAACGTCGGGCCGTCGCTTCGCCGATGCCACTGGTCGACCCGGTGACCAGCACCACGCGCGCGCGCATCCTTACTTGCGCCTCAGACGCCACGAACCGGCCCAGTGCTGACCGGGCTCAAGAACCACCACGTCTTTGCCACTACGCAGTGCGTCCGGCGGACACGTCATCGGTTCCACGGCGACCGACGTGCGACGACGGCCCTTTTCCAAATGGTCACCGGTATAGATCTGGAGGTACGGGAAGTTGCGGTCGAGGCTTAGATCAATCTCGCCACCCTTCGCGTCTTCGAGCGTGACCGTGACCAATCCTGAATCGTCGCGAACAAGCTCGGTGTACGTCACGTCAAGTTCGTGACCACTGAGAGATTTCCGCTTTGAAAAGTCGAGCAGGGTGCCCGCGAGGGGCAGGATCTCGCCGGTCGGCAACTGTCGATCGTTCACCGCGACGTACGCCGTCGCGGGCACTTCGAGTTGCGCACCTTCGATCGTTGGCGTCGTGACCGACAAGTAGGGATGAAAACCGACGCCAAAGGGCACCGGAACCTCGTCGCGGTTGGTCACCGTCGTGGTGACGGTGAGACCGAGGGAGCCGAGGTGATACGCGACCGTGATCTCGCTGAGAAAGGGGTAGTCGGGCGTCGGGTGTAAGAGCAAGGAGAGCACACATCGGTTCTGATTCACAGCTTCGACACGAAAGGGACGCCAACGAACGAGTCCGTGCGACGCCGTGGCCTGCTTGACGTCGTCAACGGTGGGGTGCGCGGTGCGCTCGGAGAACGTCCACGCGCCATCCCCAATGCGATTGGGCCACGGGTAGAGGACCTGCCCACGTGCGTGCGTGGGGACCTCTTCGGCGCTAAAGCCCTCGATGACGCTGACCCCGCCCATCACGTAGGTGCGAAGCGTCGCGCCGACCTCGGTGACGACGGCGCGTTGATCACCGTGCGCGATTGCGATCTGTTCTCCCGAGGGCAACATCATCGTTGTTTCTTTCTTTTCACTGGTACGAACTTAGGGCAGTTAGGGTTCCCTGTATGCGAATACTGCTTACGAACGATGACGGCATCTTGGCGCCGGGCATGGCCATCTTGGCCCGAAGCGTCGCTCGTTGGATCGAGGAGACCCCCGCCGGGCAGATTCACGAGGCGCTCATCGTCGCTCCCCATAAGAACTACTCGGGCATGTCCGCGGCCGTGGGCGACGTGTTTGATCGCCCCACGGTCAAGTACCGACGCCACCGTATCGCCGGGGCCGAATCCATCCCTGCCTACGGACTCGAAGCCCCGCCCGCTCTGTGCGCCATTTTGGGCGCCCTGGGAAGCTTCGACTTCCAACCAGATGTCCTTGTCTCTGGGATCAATGCCGGAGCCAACGTCGGACGCAGCGTGCTTCACTCGGGCACCGTGGGCGCCGTGCTCACGGGGGCGCAGCTCGGTCTCTCGGGCCTGGCCGTGTCGGTGCAGTGGGGCGAGGACGTGCACTACGACACCGCCGCGGCCGTGGCCATCGAAGTCCTCGATGAACTGCTGCACGCGCCGTCTCGAACGCTGCTCAACCTCAACGTGCCCAACCTGCCAATCGAAGCGCTGCGGGGAGTGCGGCGCGGGCGAATCTCGACCGCCGGGATCGTAAAAGCCGCCGGACCCCGCGCCGGTGGTGAGGCACTGAGCGACGAGGGGGAGCTCCCCCTTCGCTTAGGCGCGGCCACGCCCGAACTCGGTGACGTGAGTGATGAGGACGCCGACGAAGACGGCGCCCTACTCGTCGCGGGTTACGCCTCGTTGACCCCGATCCGCGGTCCCCACGAAGACGAGGATCCAGCACGCGAGGAGCTAATGGACAAGGCACTCCAGGCCATCACCCGTCACCTGGAGCGTTCGCGCTAGTCCTCGAAGGGCCGGCGACGTTGCTCCTTAAGTCGTCCGCGGGCCTTCTTGTCATCGACTCGACGAATCTTTGCGCCCTTGGTGGGCTTTGTAGCCCGCCGTGGCGTACGTGGCGCGAGCGCGGTGGCCAGTTTGGCGCCCAGCTGCTCGACGGCGGCGGTGCGATTTTGTCCCTGTGATCGGAAGCGACTCGCGCTCGAGCGCACCACGGGGCCGAGCGTGTCGACGACGCGCTGTTTGTCACCTTCAGTCAGGACGCTCGAATCGAGTGCGTGAAAGGACGCCACCACCCGGGTCAACGAGCGATTAGCGTGCTGACCTCCCGGACCCCCTGAGGTGGTCACCCGCAACAGAATCTCATCGGACGGAATGGTCAAGCGCGAACGAATCGTGAGGGATCCGTCTTCGTTCCAGCGAGGCACGCGCGCCACGCGCTATCGACCCCCGCGAAATCGAACCATGGCGAGCTGTGACGAGGACGCGACGAGCGCGCCCGTCTCGTCAAAGAGTTCACAGCGCTCATCCACGAGACCATCGGCGATCACCGCCGCCCACTGGCGCGCGCGCAGCCACTCCCCGCGCGGCACACGCGACACGCGCGAGGACAGCTGCAGCGTGGGCACCCAACCCGACGATCCCAGTGGAAACGTCGAGGGCGGGAGGGCGTCACCGGCGAAGAGGAGGCTCCAAGGCGTCCACGACGCGTCGTCGTCGTCCAGACGCAGCCACCCAAAGACCTCGCCCCGCGAGGAATACTCGCCGTTCAACCATCCCGTGCTCGCGGGATCTAGTCGCTGATCGACCACGCGCATGATGCTGATGTCGTCGCGGCCCGTTGAGGGAGGACACTGTTCGAGCGGGGTGACGCTGGGCACCCCAGCGTCTTGATATCGAATCACCGAGTCCTGGCGCAGCGTGCCCAGGGTGGCGAGGGACTCAGCGCCCAGCACGTCGTCTTGATAGAGGGCGGCGTACACGAACGACGCGCCGCGTCCGACGTGGCGAACCTCGGCCCGAATGTCGGCCGGACCAAGTTCGAGCGCGCGCACGAAGTTCGTTGAAATCGCCGTGACGTGTTCATGGGCCGAACCGTCCTCGCTCGCGGCCGCGAGGGCGCCGCTGGCCATGACGCACTGCAAGTAGCCGCCGTGGGGATGTCCCATCACCGTGTAAAAAGGCGAGAGATTGAGCGAAAAATGGCCACGACCCACTGGTTCGACGGACGCCGCGTGTCGTAGCGCTCGACCTTCGTTGCGCAGGATCATGGTGCAACCCTAACGGCCAATACAGCACCTCCCGATAGATTGGCACTGCGAAAGAGGTTCCGCATGAGATCAGTTCCCCACTTCATCAACGGCGCCCTTATTGAAGAGAACGGCCACTCGTCCGTCTTTAATCCCGCTACCGGCGAAGTCATCGCGAAGGTTCCCGTTCCCTCGCGCGCCACGATCGATGAAGTCGTCGACGTAGCCCGATCGGCGTCGAAGGGCTGGGGCCGGTCCTCTCTCTCGCGACGTACCAACATTCTCTTCACGCTTCGCCAGCTGCTCGTCGAGCACACCGACGAACTGGCCGCGCTGATTACGACCGAACACGGCAAGACCGACGCCGACGCCAAGGGCGAGATCGCCCGAGCCCTGGAGAACGTGGAGTACGCCTGCGGACTGATCGAACACCTCAAGGGCGGCTTCTCTGATCAGGTCGCGGAGGGGGTCGACGTGCATTCGACCCGTGAGCCCGTCGGCGTGGTCGTGGCAGTGACGCCCTTTAATTTTCCCATTATGGTGCCGCTGTGGATGAGCGCCAACGCACTGGCGTCGGGCAACGCCGTGATTCTCAAGCCTTCTGAGCGGGACCCTTCGGTCTCGGTGCGCTTAGGCGAACTTTTAAAGGAGGCCGGCCTCCCGAACGGCGTCTTCAACGTCTTGCAGGGAGACGCCTCTACGGTGCAGGCCCTGCTCGAACATCCCGACGTTGACGCCGTGAGTTTCGTGGGCTCCACGCCCGTGGCGCGCCACGTTTACGAAGTGGCCAGCGCGCACCACAAGCGGGTCCAAGCTCTCGGCGGAGCGAAGAATCATATGGTCGTGCTGCCCGACGCCGACTTGGACGTGGCGGCAGACGCGGCGATCAACTCGGGCTTCGGCTCCGCCGGTGAACGTTGCATGGCCATCAGCGTCGTGGTCGCAGTGGGCGGCGTCGCGGGACCTCTCATCGACAAGATCGCCAAGCGGCTCGACAAATTACGCGTCGGTCCTGGCGACGATCCCTCGAGTGATTTTGGTCCGCTCATCACCCAAGAGCACTTGGATCGTGTCGTGAGTTACGTCACCTCTGCCCCCGACGACGACGTCACCGTCGTGCGCGACGGCACCTCCATGGCGAGCCCGAAAGGCTTCTTCGTCGGACCGAGTCTCTTAGACGGTGTACGACCGGGTACGAGAGCCTACGACGACGAGATCTTCGGACCGGTCCTCGGGGTCGCGCGCGTGGCGACCTTCGATGACGCTATCGCCCTGGTGAACAACAACCCCTACGGCAATGGCGCGGCGGTGTTCACCCGTGACGGCAACGCGGCTCGACTCTTCTCTCGCCAGGTCCACGTCGGCATGATCGGGGTGAACGTCCCCATACCGGTGCCCATCGCTGCCTACTCCTTCGGAGGTTGGAAGAACTCACTCTTTGGCCACGCCCATATCTACGGGCCCGAGGGCTTCGCTTTTTACACCCGGGCCAAGGTCATCACGACGCGCTGGCCCGACACGTCCGAGTCACAGATCGACCTCGGGTTTCCCACGACGCGCTAGTTCAAAAGCGCCGCCGCTGTCAGCGAGCACTCGAAGGTGACAAGACGGATCCGGCCGGTTCGATGCGCGTAGCGCACGTGACGTGTTGAGGGCCGTGGGCTCTGATCAGGTGACCTACTATTTCAGGTGCGAGTTTGTCGCACGACACTGCTCGAGGGCGCGCGTCCCCCACGCGAACCCACCGATCTAGATAGGACCACGGACAGCCGATGAGTAAACAGCACACCAGCGTACGGGCGTACGGGATATTGGTGCACGAGGGCCGGGTCCTGCTCGTTCGCTCCAGCAGTCCCCAGATCAACCCCCCGCTGTGGTGGCTGCCCGGCGGCGGCATCGACTTCGCTGAGTCGCCCGAAGACACGGTGCTGCGTGAGTTTCACGAAGAGACCGGTCTAGCGATTAAAGACCCGGTCCTGCACGAAGTCGCGAGCGACGTGCGCCGTCGACCCAACGGCGACCGCATACACACCGTTCGCGTGCTCTACACCGTCTCACTCGACGGCGGCGAGTTGCGCGACGAGGCCAAGGGCACCACCGATCAAGCCCAATGGTTCTCGCTACGCGAGCTCGACGCGGTCAATGTCGCGGAGTACGCGTCGCGCGCAATTCACTCCGCGACGGCGAAGTAGTGCGAGGGCATCTTGCGCTTCACGAGTTTGCCCGCCGGGTTGCGCGGCAACGGTTCGTGGGTGAAAGCTAGGCGCGACGGGATCATGTACGCGGCGAGGCGCCCCTCGAGAAACTTTCGTAACTCTTCTTCGCTGAGCTCCGCACCCGCTCGCACCATGACCACCGCGGCGACCACTTCACCGAGGCGCTCGTCGGGCAGACCAAAAACGGCCGCCTCGTAGACCGCGGGGTGTTCGTAGATGGCCGACTCCACCTGGGCCGAGTACACGTTCTCCCCGCCGCGAAGGATCATGTCCTTCAGCCGGTCGTCGACGTATAGAAAGCCCTCGTCACTAACGTGGCCGAGGTCGCCAGTGCGCAACCAGCCCCGCACGATGGTCTCGGCCGTCTCTTCGGGCTGGCGCCAGTAGCCACGAATGAGGGTCGGCGTCTTGAGCCAGATCTCGCCGCTCTCGCCCACGCCACGAGAGTTCATCGACTCGTCTCGAATGTCGACGTCCATCACGATCGTGGGCACCCGGCCGGTGGAGGTGGGATGGCTTACGTAGTCGTCACCAAAGTTGCCCGGCCCGTAGGCGTTGGTCTCGGTCATGCCGTAGCCCAAGTTCGGTCGGCCCTTTTTAAAGGAGTGTTCGACCCGTTCGACCAACGTGGTCGGTGCCGGCGCGCCGCCGCCCCCGACGCTGGCCAGTGAGGACGTGTCGTACTTCGAAAAGCTCGGCGACTCCATGAGATCCCACGCCTGGGTGGGCACGCCCACGAACGCCGTCACGCGGTGACGCTCGATCAGCTCGAGCGCGCGCTCGGGTTCCCATCGGTACATCATCACGAGCTTGAAGTGCCATGAGAAGCACGACATCATCACCGGAATGCAACCGGTGACGTGAAAGAGCGGCACGATCAAGATGAAACACGGGGCGTCGCCGCCCCCCTCCTCCTCGACGTCACGTTGGGCCGCTTGAACCGCGCCGCCCGACGCAAAAGCCATGACGGTCTGACAGATCGCGCCGTGGGTGGAGACCGCGCCCTTGGGAAAGCCGGTGGTGCCCGAGGTGTAGAGAATCGTGGCGTCCATGTCGGGGCCAAGTTCGACCTCGGGCATGGCCACGCCGGTGACGACGACGTCGACCCAGCGGTCGACCGCGTCGTCGTAGGTATGGTCCTCGTCGAGGCGTACGCCCAAGAGTCGCGCGCCCGCTCGCGCGCAGGGCTCGATGGCTCGCTGGATCCGTTCGGCGTCGCCGATCAACAGCGAAAGCCCCGAGTCGTTCACCGCGAACTCGAGTTCCTCACTGGTCCACCAGGCGTTCAGGGAGACCGAGATCGCGCCCACCGAGGTGATCGCGGCGAAGGAGATCACCCATTCGGGATAGTTGCGCATCGCGATGCCCACCCGATCACCGACCTGGACACCGTAGTGGTGCACCAGGGCGTAGGCGAGCGCGTCCACCTCGGCCATGACCCGAGTGAAGCTCCACTCTTCGTCCTCGTAGACCAAGAACGTGGACTCGAGACCTCGCGCGAGATCGAAGAACTGACGTAGGTTCGCTGGCGAGTTCTTAAAGACCCGATTCGTCACGCCATCACGCTCGACCTCGATGACCTCAAATGGCTTGCCCGCCAAGGAGACCTCCGCTATCGCCTCTTCGTAACTACGCACCCGGTTCCTCCATGAGTCGCTATTTTAGACAGTTCACGCCCGTCACCACCCCACGCGGTCGAATCGACACGACGCGGCGTAACTTTTTTTCGTCGTTTCGAGACCCCGTCGACGACGAACCTACACTTCGTGGTAACGACCACTGAAAGGATCGCCATGTTCGCTTCGACCTACCCGCTGCTCGACGTCTTTATCACCACGCTCTATATCGTCATCTTCGTCGTGTGGATCGTCCTCGTCTACCACGTGTTCGCCGATATTTTCCGTAGCCACGACCTCAGCGGAACGGCGAAGGCCCTTTGGGTTCTGTTCATCTTCATCTTGCCGCTACTGGGCACGCTCGTGTACGTCATCGCGCGAGGCGGCTCGATGCACGAGCGCCAGTCGCTCGCCATGCAAGCCCAGCAAAGGGCCTTCGAGGACTACATTCGAAAGGTCGCCAACACCAAGGAGTAGCGACGGTGCGTCAGCGCGTGGGCGTCAGCGAAGGCTTGATTAACGAAGCCCGGTGGGCCATGCGCTCCACGGACTCGGCGATCTTGGCCTTGACGTTCACCAGGTCGGCGCGGGCCGTCTCGGCCTCCTTATTGAGGCCCTTGAGGTGCTCGACGTCCCAGATGCTCAGCACCGGATTGAGTACGTCCCCTAGGTACTGGCCAAGACCGTAGATGCCCTCCTTGGCGATGCGCACGGCGTGTCGGGTGAAGCTGGGAATACCGGTGCCGGGCATCGCGAAGGTGCTGACTTGTTTGGACACCGCGATCATCATCGCCGAGGGATCGATAGCGAACGCCGCCAACGTCAGGTCGCGATAAAAGAGGTAGTGCTTGGTCTCGTCACCCGCGATGAGCCCCAAGACGTTACGGCCGATCTTGTCGTCCTTGGGCAGTCGCGCGCCGGTGTTGCGGTGCGCAATCTGCGTGGCCCGCTCTTGGAACGACACGTAGGCAATGAGATCGGCGAAGGTCGCCGGGTGGGGCACCTCGCCCTTGGCCATCTGCACACGACGGCCCTCTTCGAGCAGCGTCGGATTAATGCAGCGACTGATGTGCACCCAGTCGCGCATCACCATAGAGTGGCGGTTCTCCTCCATCGTCCACTGGCACGACCAGTCGTGGATGGGATGACCCACCGGCGCGTGCGCGAGAATGGAGTTGGTGTAGTACGGCAGATTGTCCTCCGTTAAGAGGTTCACGTAGATCGAGCTGCGCACGCCCTCGCCGAGGGGATAGTCCTCGGGCGACCAGGGACGCTCGTTGAAACTTTCACCCTCGCCCCAGTCGATCTGCTCGTGGGGGAACCAGAGTCGCGGTGCTTCCAAGTGCCGGTTATAGAGTCGCTCCACGTCGGGCGCTAGCTCTGTAAGAAGGTCGACGCGGCTCTTCCCCACTCGAGTGCTCAATTTGTGAACCTCTTTCGTTGGCGCAGTGCGCTAACGAGGTCATCCTAACCTTCGTCCCCCAGCGAGCCGGGACTACTTGTGATTGAGCGCACAAAAAGGCTCAGGTAACCTGTTTTCCTTGTGAAACTCGTCAACACCCTCGTGCCCGTGGACTTTCGATCCTCGATACGCGGCCCGCTACGCCGTCTGTACCTTTGCACGTTCATCGGTTGCGTGGGCGTGGGCCTCACGCTGTCGCTGTTCGTGATCTACCTGCACAACGTACGAGGCTTCTCCACGACGTTCGCCACGTTGCTGCTCGCGCTCTCGGCCGTGGTGGCGCTGGCCAGCGCGCCGCTCTGGGGGACGTTGATCGATCGCGTCGGACCGGTGCCCGTCATCCTCTTTGTCTACAGCGCCGACGCCATCGCGCTGGTCTTTTGGGCGCTCGCGCACACGCGCGAGCAGGCGACGCTCACGGCCCTTTTAATCGCCGTTTTTGGCGGCGCGGGCTGGGGACCGGCCGGGACCTTGTTGAGCCGCCTCGTCCCGCCCGAGCACCGTCAACGGGCCTTTGGCGTGAACTTCCTGCTCGTCAATCTCGGCATCGGCTTTGGCACGCTTATCTCGGCGAGCGTCGTCGATCTAAAGCGGCCGGACACCTTCGTCGCGCTCTACATCTTCAACGCGGCGGTGACGTTGGTGGCCGCGTTGTTCTACTTCACGTTGCGCCACCACGGCGGTGCGATAAAAGAACTCCACGACGACCCCACGAAGAGCGCCCAAGGCTGGCGCGAGGTGATGCGTGATCACCGATTGGTCCGCTACGTTGTGGCGTCGATCTTTCTCATGATCGGCGGGTATGGGTCGCTCGACGCGGGACTCAGCCTCTTCGTGGTGAACAATCTGCACGTCTCGGTGCACGCTATCGGGATCATCTTCTTCTTCAACACCTCAACTATCGTGCTCGTCCAACTCTGGGTGTTGAACCGCATCGACGGCAAGAGTCGAACGCGGGTCATGGGGGTCGTGGGACTTTTCTGGTTCATCTTCTGGGTGATCCTCGAGACGACGTTGGCCCTGCCGGCGGTGGCGTCGATCGCCATGTTGTGCCTCGCCATGGTGGTCTTCGCGATTGGTGAGACGATGCTCCAGCCGGTCGGTTCGGCGATCGTCAACCACATCGCGCCCGAGCACCTGCGCGGACGCTACAACGCCGCCGCGGGGATCTCCTGGGGGGTGTCGGGCACACTCGCGCCCGCCATCACCGCGCTCTACTTCAGCGTGCACCTGAGCGACTGGTGGCCGATCGGCACGGGGATCACCGCGCTGGTGGGCGGGTCCATGATGATGAACCTGCGCCGGCACATCAGCGCCAGCGCCGACGGACGCGAAGAGGCCGCGGTCTAAGCCGCGGCCCCGAGGTTCACTTCGTGGAGTTTTCGCGCGTCGATCCCCGCAACGACGACCAGTTCATGGCCTGGTTCAACGTCCTCAACCGTTGCGAGATCCTGCGCGACCAAGGGCGCGGTGAAGGGTGGCAGCCCTCGGAGTGGCGCGCGCGGGCCCTCGACGACTTGGCGCCCACGTACCACCAGCTCTTTGAATACGGAGGCGACCCACTGCACCCCGTCGCGGTCGGCGCGCTCGAGGTCTCGCGCGAGGACAATCTGCACTGGATCCGCGGCGACCTCTTCGTCGATCCGCCCGAACGGCGAAGGGGCTTCGGCTCGACCCTTCTGCAGTACCTCGAAGCGACGGCCCGCCAACTCGATCGCTCGTCGCTGTTGTTCTGGGTCGTTGAAGATGCCACCGAGCGCGGTCGTGGTGCGAATCGGTTCTTCGCGCCCGCTCACGGCTACGACATCGTGGAAGAGAGCGTGCAACGCGACCTCACTTGGCCGCGACCGGCCGGTGAACTCGAGGGTCTCTGGGCTCAGTGGCGCCCCCTCGCCAGCGCCTACGAGATTCTCTCGTGGCGCGGACCGACGCCCGAGAGTCTTCTGAAGGGTCGCGCGCACCTCTCGGCCATTATGCCCCTGGAGGTGCCCCCGACGGACTTTGGCCTCGAGGAGGAACGCTGGGACGAACGCCGTGTGCGCCATCACGAACGCCGGGTCGACGAGATGGGGCGCGATTTCCTCGTCGCCGTCGCCCAATATCGAAAGAGCGCTGAGTTGGTGGGCTTTAGCGAGCTCACTGTGTCAAGAGCACGTCCCGAAACCGCCTATCAGTGGAACACCATGGTCACGCGGGCGCACCGCGGACATCGACTCGGCGGACTACTCAAGATCGCCACCATGCGCCTGCTCGCCGAGGGGAACTACGTCACGAGGACGATCACCACCTCGAACGCCTCGCGCAACGCGCCGATGATCGCGGTCAACGAAGCGCTCGGCGCCAAGGTGTCGGGCGGCGTCGTGAACTGGCGAAAAGTTCTGAAGTGACTCGCCTGGCAAGGACGCGTGCCTCGAGTAAAGAGATCGACCCCCTTCGCTGGGGGACTCCGTCGCGACGTGGATCCGGCCTCCCCCAGGGGCGACCTCGCCCAGTGAATCGGGGACGACGGGGGCCGTTTCGCCCCGACCCACGCGCCGGAATTCGAAGGACTACTTCAATTTTCGCCTCGAGTTGCGTCAACGATGCAGTCCGAACTGGATCCGAGATCACCTCGGGCCTGACCATGATCGATCCGACCGCGTGACTCGTTGAGGTTGGTCAGTCAGTCGTGTGAACGTCGAGCGCTGTTTGAAGCGCCCACTTGTAGTCCGCTTTGCCGTTGGGTGCCCGTTGGACACTGGCCCGAACGACGACGGCCCTTGGGATCTTGTAGTGCGCGAGCGACGATCGCAGGAAGTCACAGATCTCGTCATAGGTGGGCCCCTTAGGCGCGGGCGAAGCGATGACCGCGACCACTCTTTGACCAAATCGCTCGTCGGGTAATCCCACCACGAGGCAGTCCTCGACCAGGTGATGACGCTTGATCGCCTCTTCGACCTCTTCCGCGAAGACCTTCTCGCCGCCGGTGTTGATGGTCATGGATCCGCGTCCGAGAAGCGTGATGGTGCCGTCTTCTTCGACGGTGGCCCAGTCTCCGGTGAGTACGTAGCCCTTTCCATCAAGACGAATGAACGTGCGCGCCGACTTCTCATGGTCTTTGTAGTACCCGTAGGCCGCGCTGCGAGTCGCGAGAATGCCCTGTTCACCGCTTCCCCGTGATACCTCGAGCCCCTTCTCGCTAATGACCTTGGAGTCGGGAGCCAGCGTAAAGTGCGCGGTGGAAACACCCTGGTCGCGGCTTGCGCCACTCATCCCAAAGCTCAAGCCCTCCGTCGAACCGAGCGCGTCGACGAGGAGGGCCGTCATACGCGATCTCAGCCCGTCCTTGATTTCTGCGCTCCAGATGGCTCCCGACGAGATGACGTGGCGCACGCTGGCGGTGTCGACGGCTCGACCTTCTGATTCGCGTGCCTCCAGTGCGCGCAGCAGCGGGCGGGCGAAAGGATCGCCGACAATGACAATGCGCGTCGCCCCTTCCGCCTCGGTCAGGCGCCACACCTCGTCTGCGTCGAACGAACGTGATTCCAACAGCACGACCGCCCCACCCGTCAGCAGTGCGGACATCGCGGCGATCCACATCCCGGTTCCGTGCATGAGCGGACAACACGAAATACTGACCTGCGGGCCCGACACCGTGATTTCGTCGACCAGCGCCCGAAGACTGGCTCGATCGACGGGAATCGACGTGATGAGACCCAGTGCAAGAGTCGCGGCGAAGAGGCCATCGATGAACTCGCCTTGGGGGAACATGACGCCCTTAGGCATCCCCGTCGTGCCGCCGGTATAGAGCATGTAGAGATCCTCGGGGGATCGCTGCTTACGCACCTGTGGCTGATTCGCCTCCAGCAGGTCCGTGAATCGTCGTGCCCCTTCGAGGTGCGGCCCACCGTCGTCGACCTCCACAAAGAGTTGAACGTTGGAGAGTTGCGCACGCACCCGCCCCACGCAGGCCGAGAGCGAGCTGTGAAAGACCAGGACCCCCGCATCAGAGTTCTCCAGCAAATAGACGAGTTCGTCGTCGAGATAGCGGTAGTTGACGTTGACCGACACCGCACGGTGCTTGAACGCGCCATATTGGGCGATGAGATACTCCGGGCAGTTGTGCAGGTAAAGGGCGACTTTCCCGCCCTCGGGCACACCCGCTACGTCAATGGCGGAAGCGAAGCGGGCCGCGGCGTCATCGAATGCCCGGTAGCTGAGTCGTCGCTCACCCTGGATGACGGCGTCTCGCTCGGACACGGCGTCGGCGACTTCCTCCCAAGCGGATGCAAAGTCGAGCAAGAGAATTCCCCCCAATTCAGTCATTCATCGCGGCGGGGAAACACCACCGCCGCGATTGGGCAACAGGATAGGCGCTACGCCCGTAAATGGCGAGCCCCTCTTCGGGGAATTCGTAAAGCGCGCGGGCACTCCAAACGAGACCGACACTTTCGGTGCTACTGGCATGTGCACGTCGACGCAGTTCTACTGAAGATCGGACGCAAACCCATTGAAATGCACGTACGACGTGACCTTACGAACAGCCGCTCGTAGCGCCACAGGTCGAACAGACGTAGCACGATCCCGCTCGTTGCATGGCGTTCCCGCACTGATAACACATCGGCGCGTCGCGCTGTTCGGCGCGGCTACGCAATTGGGGCGCCGGAGCGCTCGCTTGGGGCCGCTCGCTCAGCTCCAACAACGCTGGCTGAACGGGCAAGTTCAAGGTCGGCGTCGCCTGTTCGACCACCTCGGGCAACGTGGGCTGGATACGTTCGCTCGTCGAGAGCACGCCCAGCTCCTCACGTTCCGTCTGGTCTAAGTATTCGAGGGCCAAACGACGGAAGATGTAATCCACCAGCGACGTCGCGATGCGAAGATCCGCGTCGTCGGTGATGCCCGAAGGCTCGAACTTCATGTTTACGTACTTTCGCACGTACGTCGCGAGCGGCACGCCGTGTTGCAGACCCAGACTGATGGAAATGGAGAAGGCGTCCATGATGCCCGCCAACGTTGAGCCTTGCTTGGAGACCTTGATGAATACCTCGCCCGGTCGGCCGTCCTCGTACTCTCCGACGGT
This sequence comes from Acidimicrobiales bacterium, assembly GCA_035533495.1. Lineage (GTDB taxonomy): Bacteria > Actinomycetota > Acidimicrobiia > Acidimicrobiales > RAAP-2 > RAAP-2. The sequence continues at coordinate 31,045 of DATLTW010000076.1, forward strand.
GGCGAAGCCCTCGCAGTCCGCCACCCGAAAGGCGAAGGTCGTTGAGGAGCGCCGGCGCGGCATGCGCTCGCGCACCGCGCCCACTACAACGTGCGCTCCTTCGTCTCGAGCGTGTTCGAGCGCCGCCTCGAGCCGGGCAATCTGCGCGTAGAGCTCGACGATTTCGCCGGCGTCCATCTCGGCAGTCGTTAGCGGAGCACGTTGACCCTCGCCGTCTTTCTTCGCGGTCGAAAGCGGCTGGCCGACCTTGCAGTTGTCACGGTAGATGGCCACGGCCTTGACCCCGAGACGCCAGGCGTCCATGTGCAAGTTCTCCACGTCTTCAATCGTGACGTCTTCGGGCATGTTCACGGTCTTGGAGATCGCGCCCGAGATGAAGGGCTGCACGGCGCCCATCATGCGCACGTGGCCCAAGTAGTGAATGGTGTTGTCACCCATCGAGCACGCGAAGATCGGCAGGTGCTCGACCTTGAGGGCCGGCGCACCGACGATGGTCTTGTGCTCGTCGATATAGGCGATGATCGCGGTGGTCTCGTCCTCGGAGTAGCCGAGAACGCCCAGGGCGCGCGGCACGGTTTGGTTGACGATCGTCATGTTGCCGCCGCCGACGAGCTTCTTGAACTTCACGAGACCGAGGTCGGGCTCGATGCCGGTGGTGTCGCAGTCCATCAACAGACCGATCGTGCCCGTGGGCGCGAGCACGGTGGCCTGGGCGTTGCGCACGCCGTGGCGTCCGGCCAACTCCACGGCCGCTTCCCAGGCGTGCTGGGCAGCCTGGAGAATCTCGGCCGGCGCCTTGGCCGAATCGATCTGGTACGACGCGTCGCGGTGCATACGCAAAACGTTGATCATCGGCTCGGCGTTCTCCGCGAAGCCCTCGTGGGGGCCCATCCGGCCGGCCGTTCGAGCACTGGTGGCGTAGGCGTGACCGGTCATGAGGGCGGTGATCGCCCCGGCCCAGGCGCGCCCGTCGTCGGAGTCATAGGCCAGTCCCGAGGCCATCAACAGCGCGCCCAAATTGGCGTAGCCAAGTCCCAACTGGCGGAACTTACGCGAGTTCTCGGCGATCTTCTCCGTCGGGTAGTCGGCCGCACCCACGATGATCTCCTGGGCGCTAAAAACCACTTCTACGGCGTGCTTGAAGGCCTCCACGTCAAAGTGCCCGTCGTCGCCCAGGAACTTCATCAGGTTGATACTGGCCAGGTTGCACGCCGAGTTGTCGATGTGCATGTACTCCGAGCACGGGTTCGACCCGTTGATCCGATCGGTGTTCGACGACGTGTGCCACTTGTTGATCGTGGTGTCGAACTGCAGACCTGGGTCTGCGCACTCCCACGCGGCGCGCGCCACCTGACGCCACAGGTCGCGGGCCTTGAGGGTGCGCACCGTTGCGTTGCCGTGGCGCGCGGTCAAATTCCAATCGCCGTCGGCCAGCACGGCCTCCATGAACTCGTCCGACACACGCACCGAGTTGTTGGCGTTCTGGTACTGAATCGAATTAATGTCCTTGCCGTCCAGGTCCATGTCAAAGCCCGCGTCACGAAGGACGCGCGCCTTGTCTTCCTCGTTGGCCTTGCACCAGATGAACTCTTCAATGTCGGGGTGATTGGCATCAAGAATCACCATCTTGGCCGCGCGGCGCGTCTTGCCGCCGGACTTGATCGTGCCGGCGGAAGCGTCGGCGCCGCGCATGAACGAAACCGGTCCACTCGCGGTGCCCCCGCCCTCGAGCGCCTCGGCGCTCGAGCGAATCTTCGAGAGGTTCACGCCCGCGCCCGAGCCGCCCTTGAAAATGATGCCCTCTTCGGTGTACCAGTTGAGGATCGAACGCATCGAGTCATCGACCGAGAGAATGAAACAGGCGCTCCCCTGTTGGGGGACGCCCTGGACGCCGATGTTGAACCAGACCGGAGAGTTAAAGGCCGCCCGTTGGGTCACCAGCAGGTACTTCAGCTCGGCGCGAAATGTCTCGGCCTCTTCGTTATCGACGAAGTAGTCGCGCTCCGCGCCCCACGTGGTGATGGTGTCAACGATGCGGTCGACCACCTGCTTTAACGAGGTCTCGCGTTCGGGCGTGCCGAGGGTGCCGCGGAAGTATTTTTGGGCGAGAATGTTCGTCGCGTTGAACGACCAACTCGCGGGCACTTCGACGTTGAGCTGCTCAAAGGCCACGGACCCGTCACGGAAGTTCGAGATGCGCGCGTCGCGACGGTCCCACACCACTTCGTCGTAGGGATGGCGATCGTCGGTGGTAAAAAAACGTCGTATTCCAATACCGAGTCGCTGTGGTGCGATGGCCATTTCTCTCTCTTTTCTCTTCCTGTTTCCGACACTCAGAACACGCGCCCAGCGACGGGGAGTCGAGAAATCAAGGTTAGTGACCTTGTCCCCCTAGCCACAACATGTAGTGGCTGAGCCGCTACTCGTCGCAAGATGCTGTGTCATTACAGCACTGTAATTACACGAAGTCAACTACTTCTTTGAAGACTTTTTCACAAATCTCCCATCCCCAGTCTAGGGCCCAAATATCTCGGTTCTTTCTCTCACTAGCGTGACCCGAGTGGATCTGATCCTCGCCCTCGACGCCGGTACCTCAGGGGTGCGCGCCGTCGCCTTTGACCCTCAATTGAGGGTCGTCGACGAGGCCTACCGCGAGCTCACCCAGTACTTCCCCTCCCCCGGGGAGGTGGAACACGACCCCTTTGAAATCGCCGACCTGGCCGTGGCGACGCTCCGCGAGGTCGCGGCGCGCCAACACGACGCGCGCCACCACGTGGTGGCCCTGGGCCTGACGAACCAGCGAGAAACAACGGTCGGCTTCGACCGCGAACGAGGAGATCTCTTTCAACGCGCGATCGTCTGGCAGGACCGGCGCACCGCGGATATCTGTCACGAACTCTCGGCGCAGGGCCACGGCGCGCTGGTTCGCCAGACGACCGGTCTGGTGCTCGACTCGTACTTTTCCGCCACCAAGATGAAATGGATGCTCGAGCGCGGACTCGCCGACGGCGCGCGCTCGCCCAGCTTCGCCACGATCGACACGTGGCTCCTCTGGATCCTCACCGGCGGCGTCGAAGGTGGCGTCTTTCTCACTGAAGCCTCGAACGCGTCGCGCACGATGGTGATGGACCTAGCGACCCTCGACTGGTCGCCCGGGATGATGAAACTCTTTGGTGTCGCGCCCGAGATGCTCGCGGCGATTCGACCCTCGGCTTGCACCTTTGGCCACGTCAGCGCCGACGTGCTGCCTGAACTCGCCGGCGTGGCGATCACCGGGATCCTCGGTGACCAACAGTCGGCGCTCTTCGGTCAGGCCTGCTTCGAGCCGGGCCTCGTGAAGTCGACGTACGGCACGGGCGCCTTTCTTCTCGCCAACGCGGGCGTCACCATCCCGCGCGTCGTCGACGGGCTCCTCACGACCGTGGCGTGGGACCTGGGGACGCTCGGCCCCCCCACGTACGCCTTGGAGGGATCGGCCTTCGTCGCGGGCGCCGCCGTGCAGTGGCTGCGCGAGTTGGGCTTCGTCGGCGCATCAAGTGAACTCGAGGCACTCGCCCTTTCGGTCAGTGACTCAGCCGGTGTCCAGTTCGTGCCGGCCTTCACCGGACTCGGCTCGCCGTTTTGGGATCCCGTCGCGCGCGGCGCCCTCACCGGTTTGAGCCGGGGCGTGGGAAGAGGCCAGATCGCCCGGGCGTTGGTCGAGGCGCTCGCCTATCAAGTACGCGCCATGACCGACGCGTTCGCTGACGGAGGCGTCGAGATTAGAGAGCTGCGCGCCGACGGGGGCGCCGCCGCCATGGACCTGCTGTTACAACTCCAAGCGACGAACTCACGCGTCGACGTCCTTCGTTGCGCCACCCTCGAAGCCACCGCGCGCGGCGCGGCGAGTATCGCAGGACTCACGAGCGGCCAGTGGCACTCCCTGGGCGAGCTCAGCGAGCGATGGGCGTTCGAGCGGCGCTTTCGCCCCGAGAATCCACTTCTCGTTGACGTCGGGTACCGAGCGTGGCGCGACGCGCTCCAACGGGCCTAGCGAGTAGTTTCGTCCTAAACAATCGGGGGGATAATGGAGCACTACCAAGCACGAACACTGCGCTCGGGGCTGGCTTTTGGCGAGGGACCGCGCTGGCGCGACGGGCGCCTTTGGTACTCGGACTTCTACCGCTTCGCGATCTTCTCCACCGACGCCGAGGGCCGTGAAGAACGGCTCGAGCACGTGGTCCCGGGCCAGCCCTCAGGTCTGGGTTGGCTGCCCGACGGGGACCTGCTCTGCGTCTCGATGACTGACCACCGGGTGCTACGTCTGCGCGGCGGCGACGCGTCGCTCCATTGCGATATCTCGCAGTACTGCGGCTTTTGGGCCAACGACATGGTGGTGTCCGCCTCGGGCGTCTCTTACGTGGGGAACTTCGGCTTCGACCTCGACGTGATGCTGCGCGACGTGGGCGCCGAGGGCATGATGGCCTCGCCGCCGCCGACCACCAACCTGGTCGTCATCAGCCCCGAGGGCGAGGTCCTCCAGGTGGTGCCCGACATGGCCTTTCCCAACGGTTCGGTGATATCTCCCAACGGCAAGACGTTGGTCGTGGGCGAGACGATGGCCTTTCGACTGAGCGCCTTTGACATTGGCCCGAGTGGCACCTTGGACAATCGCCGCGTCTGGGCGCAGCTGGACTTCGTGGCCACCGACGGGATGTGCCTCGACGCCGAGGGCCAGATCTGGCTCGCCAACGCGCTGACCAACAAGTGCCTGCGCGTGAAAGAAGGCGGCGAGATCACCGGGGAGATCGAGACCTCCCAGACGGCGTACGCGTGCATGCTCGGTGGGGCGGATCGTAAGACGCTCTACGTGTTGACGTCGCCCTCGAGCGACCGGTTCACGATCGCCACGTCCAGCGCGGGCAAGATCGAAGCCGCGGAGGTCGCGATCGCCGGGGCCGGACTGCCCTAGGCCTCAACCGAGCTTGGTCAACGCACGGCGCAGGTTGCGCACCGCTTGATTGGTGCGCAACTCGTTTTCAATCAGCGCGAAACGTACGTGGGCGTCGCCCCCGTCGCCAAAGCCCACGCCGGGACTGGTGGCGACGTCGGCCTCTTCGATCAGAAACGTCGAGAACTCCAACGAGGACTGTTCGCGATAGGGCTCGGGTATCGGGGCCCAGATGAACATCGAACCTCGCGGGGCCACGACGTCCCAACCCACGCGGTGCAGGCCCTCGATCAACGTGTCGCGACGCGACTGATAGATCGCGCGAAGCTGGTTGGGGTAGTCCACCGCTTCGTTCATCGCCACGATGGCGGCGATCTGCACCGGTTGGAAGGTGCCGTAGTCGAGGTAACTCTTCAGCTTGGTGAGGGCCGCCACGATCTCGGCGTTGCCGAGCAGAAAACCGACTCGCCAACCGGCCATCGAGAACGATTTGGTGAGCGTGTAGAGCTCGACGCAGCACTCCTTGGCCCGGGGCACCTGGAGAATCGACGGCGGACGGTAGCCGTCGTAGCCGAGGTCGGCGTAGGCGAAGTCGTGACAGACCACAACGTCGTGTTCTAAGGCGAAGGCCACGAGTCGCTCCATGAACGCGAGGTCCACGCACGCACTGGTCGGATTGTGCGGGAACGAGACCACGATGACGCGCGGCTTCACCGCCGCGGTACGCCACGCCTCGAGCAGCCCACCAAAGAAGTCGTCGCCGGGGTCGTTGGTACTCGCCCCGGGATCCACCATGGGCACGGTGATCACGTTCGCCCCGGCAAAGCCCGGGCCGGCCAGGTGGATGGGGTAGCTCGGCGAGGGCACGATCGCTGCGTCGCCCGGCCCGAGCAACACCCACATCAGGTGCGTGAAGCCCTCTTTGGCCCCGATCGTGGTCACGACTTCACTGTCGGGATCGAGCTCGACGTCAAAGAGCATCTTGTAGCGATTGGTGATCGCCAGGCGCAGATTGGGGATCCCCCGACTGGCGCTGTAGCGGTGATTCTTGGGATTGTGGGCCGCTTCGGCCAACTTTTCGACCGCAACGTCGGGGCTGGGCAGATCGGGATTACCGAAACCGAAGTCGATTACGTCATGACCGTTGGCGCGCGCGACGGCCTTGAGCCCGTTGATCTGACCAAAGACGTAGGGCGGCAGGCCCGTGACGCGGCGGAACTCCATCTAAAAACCGTAGTCGCTAATGTGCGCGACGCCAGGCCCGCATCGCGTCGAGTTGCAGCGGCGCCGCCGCCACCGCCCACGTCGCCCCGGCACCTTCTAACGCACCGAGCGTCACCTCAACGTCCTCACCGAGTGGACCGGCCCAGCTCACCTCTCCCGAGAGCGAGAGCTCGCGCACCGCCCCGGGGGGGGCGCCCCAAAGATTGATCACGACGCCGCGATCTCGAGCGAGTTGATTGGTTTGGGCCGAACCGGCCCCGCACCACACGCTCAGGAGCGGCGCGAGCGCGTCAATCGCCTCGCCCAACAGGTGACGGCGTTGGTCCGCGGCGAGGTGACCCAGGCCGTAGGCCACCTGTTCGGCTTCGGAGAGTTTGTCCCCGGTGCCGAGGGCGGCGATGACCCGCCCCGGCGCCAGCGCGCTCAACGTGGTGAACTGTTCCACCAGCTTTGACGTCGCGACCAGTCCCACGCGCGCGACCAGCGGTCCCACGTACAGCGAGGGACAGCGCAACGCAATGGCCGCCAAGACGGGAAACGGCGCCAGCGCGGGGCGACGCGGTGAGCCCATTGGCCATAGATGATCGAAGGCGAAGACGCCATCGAGTCCGGCACGTTCGGCCTCACTAGCCACAACGAACGCACCCTCGGCGTCGTCGCGAAAGGTCGGCAGGAGCACGCCGAGTTTCATACACCCTCAAAGGCCACGAGCGTCGCGCCCATCGCGCCCGAGCGTGGTCCAAACATCGACGTGGTCACGGTGATGGCCGGGCGGGCGTCGTACCCCTCGACGAGTTGCGCCAGGTACTCTCTGGCGGCCGGTAACACGAACTCCGACGCGCTCGAGAGCCCGCCCCCGATGACGAAGTGCCCGCTGTCGAGTATCGCCGCCAGATTCGCCAGTCCCAGCGCCAACCACCATCCGACTTCACGGAGCAGGGTGATCGCTTCGTCGAGTCCCTCGGCCGCCGCCGCGGTCACGTCTTCGGCGCAAACCCGCGTGGGTTCGCGCTCACAGCGCTCAACGAGCGTCGCCAGTCGCCCCTCGAGCGCGGCCTCGCGAGTGAGACGATGCAGTCCCCCGCCCGAGGCGTAGCGCTCCCAGCAGCCCCGTCCCCCGCACGGACACGGCGCGCCGTGCGCGTCCACGACCATGTGTCCGATCTCACCGGCGAAACCGCTGCGCCCGCGCACGAGCGTGCCGTCGGCGATGACCCCTCCGCCAATGCCCGTGCCCAGGGTCACCATCACGAAGTCACCGATGCCGCGCCCGGCGCCCCACTCGTGTTCGGCTAAGGCCGCGCAGTTCGCGTCGTTCTCACAAAAGACCCTCGCGTTGCCGAGCGCCGAACCCAACAGCGCACCCAAGTCCACGCCCGAGGCCGTTTGGAGATTCGGCGCAAAGGCGAGGTGGCCGTCGCGGCGCATCATTCCGGGCAGGCCCAGTCCCACCGGGACCAGCGCGGGATCGAGGCTCTGACGATCGCAGAGTTCGTTCACCTGATCCACGAGAACTTTCGTCGTCGCCTCGCCCGCGCCAAAGCCTTCGTCGTGGGGCGTCTGGGACACCACCTCACCCAGCACCCGCCCGTCGCGCGCCACCATCAGAGCGAGCGCCTTGGTACCCCCGACGTCAATGCCGATCGCCACGCCACTCATGGGTGGCGTTCAGCCTGGGCCCTGAGTTCACGCAACGCTTGACCTTGAATGCGAAAGGCCGCTCGAGACTTCACGAAGGAGGGAATCGGCACCAGCAACTCCACTTCAAGGTCGTACGTCACTCGGGTGCCGCCCGCCGCGGGCTCGAATCGGTACTGACCATTGAGCGCCGAGGTCAGATCGCCGCGCGTCTGGTGCCAGCTGAGCACTTCGGGCGCTCGGCTGTAGTCGTAGCGCAGCGCGTACGTGGTCGAGCGACCAAAGGCCGCGGCGCGAAATTCCACCTCGAGAGGACGCCCGAGCGTGTCGCGTTCGAGCACGTCGATCTTCTTTAGATCGCTCACCCAGTCCACGTAGTGCTCGAAGTCGGTCACGACTTGATAAACCTTCTCGGGCGGCGCACTGACCACTATCGACTCCGTCGCTCGTTGGGTCACCCCGCCTCCTTCGTCTCTACCCTAGAGCAGCGTGCGCGCGGGGCTGAAGTGATCAAAGGGCGCGAGTCGTGTCGAAAGTTCTCGCGCGAGCACGTCCCACGAATAGTTCGACTGCGCCAATTCGCGAGAGTGGCGCGCGAAGGCGACGCGTCGCTCGTCGTCGGCCACGAGGTCGCCAATGGCGTTGGCGAGGTCGCGATCACTTTTCGAGTTCGCCACCACCACGCCGGTCACGCCGTCGAGTACCGCCTCGTCACTACCGCCCGAGCGACCGGCCACCTGGGCGAGCGCGCAGGCGGCCGCCTCGACAAAGACGATGCCAAAACCCTCTTGTTCCAGGCCGAACCATCGGCTCCGACAGTCCATGACCATGAGATCGCTCGCGGCGATCCACCGGGGCATCAGTTCGTCGTCAACCCGTCCGAGGAACGTCACCGGCGCGCCCAACTTGGTCGCCAATCGCTCGAGGCGGACCCGGTCGCGACCGGCGCCCCCGATGACGACGCGCAGGTTGGCGACGCGCTCAGTTAGGCGAACACTCGCGCGAATCAAGGTGTCCATGCCCTTTCGCGGGACGAGTCGTGAGTACGACGCGATGAGGAACTCATCGTCGCCAAAGCCCATGGTGGAGCGAACCTCGTGGCGCTCGCCCGCCGAGAGTGGCGCGAACCTCGAGGTATCGACGCCCGGGGGTATCTGAATGACCGAACACAGGTACTCCGCGGCGATCCGACGAGCCTGCGCCTCGGGGTAGGAACCGGCACAGAGCGCCACGGTGGCGTTCTTCAAGACGTAGCGCAGCGACGACGCCACGACGGGAATCCGGCCGGGAATCGCGACCTCGGCGCCGTGGAGCACCACGCCGTAGGGACGCGAGAGTCGTGGCCCTAAGAGACCCAACGGCCACGCGGGATCGAACAGGACCAGATCGGGCCGATGACGATCGATCGCGGCTTCAATGTCGCGCCATGCCCGCCAGGTGGGAAGAAACAACGTCGAGTTCGCCACGCGCTCAACGACCAGGTCAGTAGAGGCGTCAAAGCTCGCCGCCTGGGGATGAGACGAAGCGGTCAATACGACAGCTCGCCCGTCCTCGAGCCGTCGCCACAGTTCGTAAAGGTAGACCTGAATTCCACCGGTCTTGGGTGGGAAGTCGTTGGTCACCAAGAGGTGGCGGGCCATGGAACCACGCTAGCCACCCGGTGCGCGTCGCAAATGAGTTACGTCACGGCGGGGTGGTACTTCAGCGTCGGCAACAGTCCCTCGGCCGTGAAGAGCTCAATGACCTCCGCCTCGCTCGCGCTCATCACCAACTCCTCAGGTGTCTCACCCAAGATGAACGTGACCAGACAGTCTGCGCAGTCCGACGTGCCGCGTCGCACGCACTCGTGACAACTGATCGAAAGTTCAATTTCCTTGCTCATGATGCTCCCTTTATCGATCGCAACACCCTGTCAAGGGCGTGTGACATCGCCCGGAGTGAGAAAACTCGCGATTTCGCTCGCGACCTGCGCGGGACTAAAGATCGACCCCTCGGCGACGATGAGCGACCTCGCGGAATCAATCAACACGTAGAAGGGGGCCGAGCGAATGCCGAGTTCGTGCAGTAGTTCCGGGGCCACCAGAATCGGCTGGACCGCGTCGGCCCACTCCGCGTCGCCCGTGGTCGCGCTCACCACGACGACCTCGACCTCGGCGAGCTCACGCAGTTCCCCGTGCACAAAGTCGCGACAGCCGTCACAGTCCGGCTTGACCGCGACGACCAAGGTGTTTCGCCGCAACGCCAGGAATCGGTCGTCACCTCGCAAGGAACGTCCGTGCAGCACCGTGGGCGCGGGCCGCACACGGAACGCGTCGAAGGAGCGTGCGCGAAACTCGCTCACTCGAACTCGACGAGGACTTCGACGCCACGACCGTGGCCGCACCAACGACACGTCACCGACTCAACGTGGTGGGCAATAACCTCGGGCTCTTCGATATTCAACGCTCCGCCCACGCTGTAGTGGTGGAACGAGCGCACCGAAGTCGTCTCCACGACGTCGAAACGCGTCACGTTGCCACACGCGTTACAGCGATACCGGTTGGCCACGACCTCACCGTACCGGATTTAGCGAACGCTCATTCGTAACGCCGACGTTGCCATTGGTCGGGTTGGATCTGTAAATCAAAGGGATCGCGTTCTTCGAAGGTGAAGACCGTGTCCAAGGCAAGTGATCGACTCGGCTCACCAGCGCGTTCGGCGTCAATCAATCGACACAGCGCCGCCGGATGACGAACGAACCCCAGGGCCACCGGTCCCAGGGCCGTCTCTAAAATGACGAAGCCCCGTCGAGTGAGGCGCTCGCCGAGGCGTTGATCCACTCGCGTCGCCATGACGTCACGAAGTTCAATCGAGGTTCGTTGGTGTCGCAACACGCCGCCTTCGATGATGACGCGAACGTTCGTCACGTGCACCTTGTGCGATCGCCAACGCCACGTCCGGGTCAAGGTCACCAGCGCCAGGGGCACGACGAGAAACAACGTCAACCACCCCCCGAAGCGATGCACCAAATGGTAACGAGACGCGCCCACGACGATCAGGGCCATCGTCGTCACGGTGATCAAGAAGGGGCGCAGCACCCCGCGCGACACCGGGGTCACCGAGATGACCTGGACCTCGCCCTCTCGAAGGGGATGACGTCGACTCATTCCATCAAGCGTAAGGAGTCTTTGACGCCAAATGGCGGAGGGAGCACCACGCCCAGTGCCCTATCCTGCGAAGATGCCCGCTACGTCGTCTCGATCGTGGCTCCCGGCGTACTTCGCGGTTGGCGTCATCTGGGGCTGTTCATTCCTCTTCATCAAGTTGTCGCTGGGCTTTCTCACGCCCTTTGGCGTGGCCTTCATGCGCTGTGCGCTGGGCGCCGCCACATTGCTCACCATTTCGGCGCTGCGTCGAGTGGCGTTGCCCAAAGAACTCGTCGTGTGGTGCCACCTGTGGGTCGTGGCGATGTGTCTTAACGTCGTGCCCGGAGTGCTGTTCGCACTCGCCGAGACGCGCACAACGTCCATCGTGGCGGGCATCATCAACGCCCTTACGCCCTTGACCTCACTCTTTTTCATCCTCGTTGTCTTCCGGGACGACCCCGTGCAGCGTCATCAGTTGCTCGGACTGGGCGTGGGACTCATCGGGGTACTCGTCGTGCTGGGCGTGTGGCACGGGTTTGGTTCAAATCCCTGGTGGGCGGTGCTGGCGTTGCTCGGCTCGGTGACGCTCTATGGCGCCTCGTTTCCTTACTCCAAGCGCTTCTTGATCCCGAGGGGCTTGGCGCCGGCGTCCCTCGCAAGTGCCCAACTCATCCTCGCCACGGCCACGTTGCTTCCGGCGTATCTCGTCAATGGACTGAACGGTCACGGTCTCACGCTCAAGGCGGTCGGGTCAATCTTGGCGCTCGGGGTCTTTGGCAGCGGCTTCGCCTTCATGTGGAACTTTCGCGTCATCGCCGCGGCCGGAAGTTCCATCGCGAGTACCGTCACCTACTTGACGCCGGTCGTAGCGGTGATCGTCGGAGTGATCTTTCTACACGAAGCGCTCGCGTGGTTCGAACCAGTGGGCGGGCTCATTGTCCTGCTCGGCGCGGCCATTGGCCAGGGCCGGTTCCAGCGACGAACCTAGGCGTTGATGAGCTGACGCGCCGCCATGGCGAAGTAGGCACCTAACTCCTCGAACTGTTCGTCGCTCAGTTGATCGCGCACGCTGGCCAGCGCGCTCGTCATCGCCGAGAGCCAGGCGTCGCGCACGTCGGCCGTAATGCGAAAAGGAGCGTGACGCAGGCGAAGGCGCGGGTGACCGCGCTCTAGTTGATAGGTCCCCGGTCCGCCCCAGTACTGCACCAGAAAGAGCGCCAAGTGACGCCGAGACGGCGTCAAATCCTCTGGGTACAAAAGACGCAGCGTCGCGTCACGTTCGACGTGATCGTAAAAGGCGTCAACGAGTTGGACAAAAAACGCCTCGCCGCCAACCCGATCGAAGAGCGATTCATCCACTCCTTTACGCTAATCGTGTCGCCTAGAATGGTCCTTCGAGTCTTCCTAAGACACGCGGGTGTAGCTCAATGGTAGAGCTCCAGCCTTCCAAGCTGGCCATGCGGGTTCGATCCCCGTCACCCGCTCCACGATTTTCGTTGTGATGACTGATGAATAAGCAACTCGCTCTTGTCCACGGTTGTCCGCAATCAACCACTATTGACCCTTGCTACGCGCCCACTAACGCCCAACTAACGCCCAACGAGTTCGTGCCAATCGCTCGACGAAGTTTGATCACGTTCGTCGAGTGGAATGACGGCCCAGTTATTTTGTCGGAAGTCGTCCAACCCAGATCAAGTCGAGGATTTCGCCGATAAATTCTCTCCGATAAAAAACCTCCACGCCGTCGGAGTTGGGGACTTCGGCAACTCGGACTTCGTATTGCGGCAGGTCGGATAACTCTGGAAACGGAGTACTGGGGGCTTGCCACGGCGACAATTCGAGTCTCTCAATCCAGAGAGTGACGATTTGCCAAGTCAGATATTGGGGGTTCTCTCGACGGCCCCATTCATGGAGGGCCGACCTTTCTCGGAGCGACACGCTAGGCGGATTGTCGAATCGAATTGTTACCCAAGGGCCCCTTGTTGAGTTCGGCGAGTTTCTTGCGAAGTATTTCGAGGTATTCCGTAGAATTTGACGCACGATTAGCCGCGGATTTTGTCGCTTCGTACCAACGTTCGACTAGCGCTTTCACCGCATCGGTGTCTCCGTCGAGCCATGCTTGTGTGGCCGTTCGATTACCCAAATCAGGCTGAGCGACCAAATTCCACCACGTTGTCTGCTCAAAACTCGATAAACCGATTTCGCCAAGGAGGTGACTGAGGGCTGCTGCTTGGCGACTGATCTCAATAGGACTCGTTGAGTTGGTCTTGGTGTCCTGTGGTTCTTTGGGCGTCATGTAGAACTCCTCACTCTCAACGTTATACCTCCCATATGTCACATTGGAACGAACCAACTCAAGCGTTTAATTACGTGTTGCATGCCGCCGCACGCCTGCGATGATTCTCTTATTCCTGCGCACGCAAGTCTCGATTCATTGAAATCACGGGGGCCGGGCTTACGAGAGCCTCAAGTGCGTCAGCGAGCACCCGGTCTCGTTCTTTTGTGGCGTGTTGGTACCGCAATGCTGCTGACGCCGAGGAATGGCCAGCCCGATGCATGAGTTCGGCTGTGGTGGCGCCCGTTGCCGCGGCCAAAGTCAATCCGGTATGACGTAGGTCATGGAAATGCAGATCAGGACGCCCTACCTCGACGCGCGCACGCTGCCAGGTCACCTGAAGCACATTCCTTGTTAGCGGGATCCCGGTCTTGCCAGTGAATACCAATGACGTTGCAGAGGGACCTGTGAAATTCCCGATGTGTCCTTGTATCACCGTTATGAGATGTCTCGGTATCGCGAGAGTTCGCTTGCTCGCGAGCGTCTTAGGGGACTTGATGAGAGACGTTCCGTCCATCGTGAACGTTCGACTCTGTTCAATCTGGACCGTCGCATGCAATAAATCAATATCCTGTCGACGTAAACCTAGGAGCTCTCCTCTTCGAAGTTGACACCACGCAGCAAGCAAGACTATGAGACTCAGATGCTCTGGCATTGCTTCGGCCAGGGCCTCAATTTCACCAAGAGTGGCGATGGGTCTCTCAGCAGGCCGCTCGACTCCTGCTCCATCCACCTTGCACGGAGAGACCAAGATGAGGCCGTCCGTGACTGCGGTTCTCATGATTGACGAGAGCAACCGGTATGACTTGGATGCCGTACTGGCGTGCCTAGTTGATAGTTCTGCATGCCAACCCCGAATTTTCGAAGGTGCCAATCCCGCGAGCGTTGTATGCCCGAGTGAAGGAAAAATGTGACGATTGAGGAGGTAACGATACAACTCCCTTGTACGAACAGCGAGATCGGGACGACGTTCGAGCCATTCGTTCCCGAACGCCTTTAGCGTTACCTGTCCCGCGTGAGGATCAAGCCAAGCACCACGACGAACATCCGTCTCCATCGTCGAAAGGTACGCCAACGCGTCCGCCTTGGTCGGAAACGTACCAGCGGAGTGGAGACATCCTTCGTGCCAGTATGTGGCTTGCCAGCGTCCCGAGGAGCGTCTGCGAACCGAACCAAAGTGCCTTCGTCCTGTCATGAAGTGACCTCAACTTTCAATGAACGCTCCCAACGGTCGAAAAGTGAGATCAATTGAGAGCAATTGCTTGCCATCTGTTGTTGGGACTCATCAAGCTTTGACGCTCAAGTCTCGTAGTCCAGGACGGGTTCTGCAGGTCCGGCCGCCGCAAACTTCACGGTTCCGGTGTCATTGGGCAGTCTCATGGTGCTCCTTTTCAGAGGAGCGATAATTTCGCCCTCTAATTAAGTAGCCACACTTTTTTCGTGTTTCGGGACACAACTTTTGGCGATGAGCCCAAATATTTCTTGAATTGCAGGTATTACAACGATTTAGATGATCACTTAGTCAGCCCGTACGGACGGCTTGGCGCTTCGCGCACGCCGTCCTCGGGCTGGAGGACTTGGAAAATTCAGTGACTCAAACAGAAGTGCGTGATGAACTCACATATACGTCAAACAAGGCTAAGCATCTTCGATCATCGAAAAGGTCGTACTCTCTTGACATCTCTTGACGTACGCCCCAGGGGCTAACTCCAATTTGTGGGGTTCAGGCTCGTCTGCGGATAGGAGGTCAAGTTGGTGAAGCATGAGTAAAACAGGGTCTGTCTATCGTTCAGATAGGCGATGACTTCGCGAGAACCGTCGTACCCCCAGGAGACAATGTTCCAAATGTTTCCTGGTGCCGAATACGGTCCCGCGCCGTTGAGATAGAACTGGCACCCCGACCCAAGGGTGATGTTCCAATGCGCGTAGCAGGGAACCGTTGAAGTGGAATCGACGTACTTGTAGTAGTTCCAGCCGCCCGAGCTGCCGTCATTCGACTGGACGCAGTAGGGCGAGGTACCTTTTGTCAGCGTGGTCGTGGTTGTCGAAGTGGTTGTTGATGTCGTCGGCGTCACTTTGATGCTCGCGGGGCCAAAGCACTGCGACAATAGGCCACGTTGAACGGACATTGTGCTCACACAGATTCCGAAGGACGCGGTGCCGGCCGGCGATCCATTTTCATACGTCATGGTGTCATCTCCCGACGCCGGTGTACCGCTGATGGCGCCGGTCAACCCATTGAGCGACATTCCCGGTGGCAAGAGCCCCAAACCAGGTCCACTCTCAAGTGAGAATGAGTACGTCGCGTTGGGGTCACCTCCCGAGGGATTCGTTGGCGTGTAGGAGCCCCCACAGAACTGTGCTGTTGCCGGCATCGGCGCGCAGAGATTCCAAGTGTATTTCAAGCCGACCGTCATCAACACGTGGTTTCCGATTGGAAAAGTGAACGACAACTCTGGCACAGTGGTGGTGGTGGTGGTGGTTGTGGTAGTGGTGGTAGTGGTGGTCGTTGTAGTCGTGGCGGGCGGAGTCATCCCAACCTGTTCGACCTGCCACTGAACGGGCGGGGCAACGGACGACCTGCCATGTACCGTCATGGTGATCGAGTACGACTTAGCCGTGGTCGAGGTGTTCGCCGAGAACCTGGCGATGCGAGCAACGGTGCCATTCTTGCACCGTACTCTCGCACCAAATCCCGCGATTGTGGGATTTGATGACCAGACGCAGGTCTTGCCGTTTCTCACCTTGGCGGTGAACGTCAGCGAGCCACCCGAGGCGCTAACTGTTGCCGTATTCGTCGTGGTGGACGGCAACGTCGTCGTTGTTGTCGTGGTGGGCGGCAACGTAGTCGTTGTGGTGGTGGTGGTGGTGGTGGTCGTCGGGACAATCGCTTGGTATTCAAAAGCTCCCGCATCACAGTATTGGCCCGGGATTCCGGGGCGAACATCGCCCCGTTCGTCAGTTGTCACCGTGCAGTTTGCCGTCGGCACCTCTTTGTAGGCGGAGCTATTTGTGCCAATGGCAATAGTCTGTGGGCCACTCGAAGCATTGGCTGCGAGAGTTGATGCGAGGTTTATTCTTGAGCTATTGACAGTGTCAGTTGACCCGAAGCCGCACGTGTTGTCGGACTCGACGTTGTAGCCGCCGTCAACGATAGTGCCGAAGCACGAGGAGTTACTGAAGATAGAGCTGGAGATGGTGGTGGTGGTGGTGCCAGGGCTGTTGCATTGGTACGGCCATACCGGGGAGCAGTATAAGGAGACGCTGTCGAAGCTGTACACACCGCCGCCGCCGCCACTGTTGCCGGACGCCGAGTTACCCGAGAGGGTGTCGTTCGTCATGGTGAGGGTGCCGTAATGGTTGTACACACCGCCCCCCTGGGCCGCCGAGTTACTGAAGAGGGTGTCGTTCGTCATGGTGAGGGTGCCGGTGTTGTTGACACCGCCGCCGTTACCGACCGCCGAGTTACTGAAGAGGGTGTCGTTCGTCATGGTGAGGGTGCCGGTGTTGTTGACACCGCCGCCGTTGGTCGCCGAGTTACCCGCAATTGTGTCGTCCGTCATGGTGACCGAGCCGGATGTTACGTCGACACCCGCACCTCCGGCACTCTGCCCGCCCGTGATCGTGAGGCCGCTCACCGTGACCGCGCCTCCATTAATCGTGATTACCTCACCACTTTGAGCTGCGTTCAAGGTCGTTGTAGCTGTCCCCGCACCGCGAATGATGAGGGCGTCCGTGCTGGGAACGTTGATCGTGTCGTGCTCGTTGTAGACGCCTGCGGCAACCATCACAGTTACATCAGAGTTGCTATATGCTTCAGCCGCAAAGATCCCTTGCTGCACGGTCTCGCACGCTCCGCTGCCCGACGTAGTACAACCACTCACTACCGTACCGAGCGAGGTGTCGACATAGAGGGTGACGGCAGTGCCAGCCTCGGCCAATCTCGATTGAAGCGTGAAACTCACTGCGAACAGGAGGACTCCGCCGAGCGCCAGACCGAGGTAGTCGCGCAGGGTTCTCCGCTGAGTTGAGTACCGGCGGCCTATAGCGGTTCCCATTCTCTGCCCTCCCAGAAAGTTGGTTTCGGGCCGCTAGCAGGACCCTGCGGTGCACACTACTATCGCCGACAATCGAGACCTAGCACCGAGTGCAGTCGTCTGCGCTTCGTGCGCGAGTAACTGGGAATCGTAGGTCACCACTGACTAGTAACGCCCACTCATTCTCCTCGTGAAAAGCGGTTTCTGGGCCAGAGTTCGAGTTAAATAATACCTCATCGAACTCTTAACTCGGTTAGGTCCGTGAGTTCATGTACCTCAGCTCCAAGTCGCCATTCGGAGATCATCGACGCCGACTCTCTGACACTCAACCGCCCAAAAGTTCACTTCGCCACGAGATTGAGCACGTCGATCCTCCGACTGGAACAGACTCCGACCGTCGCGGAGTCAACGAATCTCTGGTTTTTGCAACCCTCGTTCATGTCGACGCGGTTTGCGGGTGCTGAAATGCGAGGAACGCGCCCTCCTGGCCGATCTCGGCGATAGCGTGAAATTATTCAATCCGGTATCGGGTCCCAATGGCGCTGGGAGGCTGCGTGACCATAAGGCATCTCCGATGCGCTAAAAGCGGCGCCTCCGGAAAGATGGCTCGCCACCTGAGCCGCAAGCAGACTTCCTTGCGCCTGACTGCGCGTTGGCTGCTGCCACCTGCTCTTGCCTTGATAATTCAATCCGCCGTTCCTTCGCCCAGCTCGGCGGCAAAGCGGGAAACCAAGTACTCGATATCGTTAGGAATAGAAGACCTCGTAAGTCCGGGCACGAGGTTCAAAGGGGATACCCTTCACCTGATCCCAGAAGTCTTCGACCATGGACACACTGTGACTGGCGGCGAGATCAAGGTCACCTCTAATGATCCCCTGAAAAAGTTCATCTGTAACATCGCGGTGAGGCAGGCGTACTACTACTGCAACTTTAGTTTCCCCAATACCGGCGACTGGACGATTTTCGCGCGATACAAATCCGCCGCCAGCGGCCCAATTCATTACCTCGCATCAACGTCCATCAACATCGAAATCTTCAACCGGCCTCCTCCCGGCACAGTAGTTACGTGACTACGACTGTGCTCGTATCCATGATCCAGTTCTTTTCACCGCCTTTCCCATCTATTGACGGGAGAACAGTTAATTTCTACGATCTTGATCAAAATGAGATCTGTTCATTATCGATTCCTCCAACCACTACGAAGACCTTGCTCAGCAGCACCAGTGACTCTGCTCCGACGCGAACCCGCACTCAGCTCGATAGCGGATTAATGTTTCCAGAATTCATCCCACGGCCCAACCCGACCCTCATTACGGAATCTCCTTCGATCAACTCGGCTTCCGCGAAGTCCGACTGCGCATTGGCTGACCAATTTTGACCGTCATAATTGGTGCTTACAAAGCAACTTCAAAGGAGAACGTCGACTCTAAACATCGGGCACACTTGTAGTCCGGTACCTCAGCAAGGTTGAACGCGTTCTTGTCGAAGGCAAGTCGTTCACTGCCTGGTTGTCGTCACCGTGACCTTATTCGCCGTAGTACTCGTCACCGTCTTAATGGTCACATGAACGGCCACGTTGCTATTCAGGTAGCGAACCGCAGCCGAAGCCCGACTCTTCGCCAGTTTCGCGTCGCCTTGCGCGAAGCCGGTGATGGTCACCGACGCGCCCACGAGGAGCTTTCTCGACAATGCAACCAACGTTCTCTTCGCCCCAGGTGTCAGCACAGTGCTCTTGGCGGCAAAAACCAATGTCACTTTGCCCGGTCGAGCGGGCAACGCCATCGAGACGTCGGTCACCGTCGAGGAGATGGGAGAGTAGGTAGTGTCTGCGGCCTTGGTGGCGGTCGCCAGACAGGTGCCCGCGCTCGTTGCCGAGAGCGAAGTGCCCGCAATTGTACAACCACTGGCCGTGCCGTTGGTCACACTGAAGCTCACCGCGCCGGTGCCTGAACCGCCCGACGTCGTCAAAGTGAGCGCGGTGCCCACGGTGCCACTGGTCGAAGTAACGCTGAGCGCCGCTTGGGCGAGCACCATACTAACGATGAAGGCTTGCTCTGCTTTGGAGCCATCGCTGTATCCGCCTCCAGCGCTGCAACTTCCAGCACCGCTACAAGAGATCGAGTTGATACGCGCGCTGCCACCTACGTTGAGCGAGGCGGGGCCTGGTTCCTCGATTGCACTGCCCCAGGTGCCGTTCGTCTCATTAACAACGAATCCTTGCAATTTACCTAAGCCATCGGTATAGGAACCACCGGCACCGCAGTTTCCGGCAGAGCTGCACGAGATTGAAAAGTTGTAGTCCGATGTCCCGCCCTCAAAGAGCGACGACGAACCTGGTACTTCAATGGCGCTGCCCCACGTGCCATTCGTCTCACTTACGACAAAATCTTGATTGATATTGGAGGCATCCCAATAAGTGCCACCGGCGCCGCAATTTCCGACAGAGCTGCACGAGATTGATAGCAAAATAGCACCACCACCAACGTCAAACGAGGCTGAGCCCGGTACTTCGACGGCGTTGTTCCAAGTGCCGTTCGTTTCATTTGCGATGAACGCCTGGAAACTACCTGAGCTATCTACATAGTTACCTCCGGCGCTGCAATTACCGGGCGAGTTGCACGACATTCCGTACACCGAGGCGTTGTGTCCCAAATTGAGCGACGCTAGTCCGGGGATTTCGACTGCGCTACCCCATGTGCCGTTCGTCTCATCCACTACGAACGCGTCGAACGCATCTCCAAAGATGGAGTTGGGGAACCATCCGTCGCCATCGGCACTGCAGTTACCGGGCGAGTTGCACGAAATCGCGCTCAAGCCGGTCCCACCGGCACCAAATTGTGTCGGAAAAGGAGAAAAAGGAATCTCAATCGCGTTGCCCCATGTGCCGTTCGTTTCACTCACGACGAATCCCACACTGTTACCGGAGATACCCGTTGTCCCTCCGGGGAAGTAAAGCTCACCCGATACCTCGCCCACGGCGACGCAACTTCCTGTGGCGCTGCATGAGATTGAGGGGACGCCTATGTAGCCCGTTTCCCCCCCATAAAAGAGAGGAGCGATTACCTCAACCGCGTTGCCCCAGGTGCCGGTCGTCTCGCTGACGACAAAGGCCTGTGAGTTGCCCGAACTGTCAACGTACGAGCCGCCAGCGCCACAATTACCCGAGGAACTGCACGAAATAGAATGTATGGTCGCGTTGCCGCGGGCATTCAGTGATCCAGTTCCAGGTACTTCGATCGCCTCGCCCCAAGTACCGTTCGTTTCACCCACGACGAAGGCCTGTGATTTGCCAGAACCGTCAAGGTATGAACCTCCAGCACTGCAGTTTCCGGCAGAGCTGCACGAAATCGAGTGGATGGCTGCGCTACCGCCGGCATTGAGCCCAGCCGTGCCCGGAACCTCAATCGCGCTTCCCCACGTTGGACTCCCTTGGCCGAACGCCAACGACGAATAACTCGTCACAGCGGCAACGACGGTGAGCGTGACAACTCCAAAGGGTCGACCGAGTCGTCGCTTTGTTGCAGACCGCGAATTCGAGGAAGTGCCAACTTCGTTTTGGCTTCGCCCTTTACTCATCGCGGCCCCCGAATCGTGAGTATTTAATCGACTGTGCATGCCTATCAAACGTGAAGCAGGAAAGCAATCTGGCCAACTCGATCTCTCGACTTGATTCATCTTGCTGCCTGGGCGCTAAAGGACTCGGTGCTTGGGCGTTCGCCCGGAAGGTGGCGTCGTCTCAAAGTGGGGGCCAAGAAATGAATCCTCCGGTCAAGGACCCTGTGGGTCGGCTCTCGGACGAGAATCCACACTGCACATGTCGGATTGCCTGCGTTGACTTAGTGCCCGCGGAGTGCCCAAACGACTTGGACGCGCGAGAAAATCCAAGAGAAGTGTGGATTGATGAGTGCTTTTACCCCGACAATGTTGCTGTGTCATCCACCCTTCCAAGCTGGCTATGCGGGTTCGATCCCCGTCACCCGCTCCACGAATTTTTGTCGAAGTGCAATGGCTACAAGCACATTTCATTGACCTCGAGTGACCACCGCCGTCCGCCACTGTCCCCGATGAAGTGCCCATAGTTGCCCAGATAGCTTCACTAGGTGCCCTTGGCCGACCTGGCGCTTCACGCCCGTCGGCCGTGGGAGAATGGATTCCAGAGGAAGCGAATCCTAAAGACGATTTGTGGAACTCTTCTTGACGTTGTCAAAAGGCTCGCCTAGCAGTTGCACGACTTGGAATGGATAATCCGTCACCAATTCCGTCGGCAAATATTTTGAATCTGAGTGAATCCCGGCGAATATCAGCGATGCTGAAAACGTAAACGAACGCCGTACAACTGCGCTATGGGTTACGACTGAACCTGATCCTCGCCGCCCATCGCGTCGGAGTTGAACTCATCTTCGCCACCCAAGACCTTGGCGTCGCGCTTGTCCTCGCCGCCCATCGCGTCGGAGTTGAACTCATCTTCGCCGCCCATGACCTTGGCGTCGCGCTGGTCCTCGCCGCCCATCGCGTCGGAGTTGAACTCATCTTCGCCGCCCATGACGCTTGCACCATCACGACCTTTTCGCGCCAAAGGTTCTTTTTGCTTATCCATATATCTCCCTTATCATCTCGCCCTTCACGTGACTTATCGTACTACGATATTATCGTGATACGAGCAGAACTTGCTGACGATGTCTACTCTCACCTTCTGGCCATTCGAACCGGTTTGCGACAGTTCGAACGTTGGAGCGAACAACAAGCCCGGGCAGCCGGATTAACGAAGGCGCAACATCAACTGCTTCTGTCCGTTCGGGGTCACCATGATCCCAGGGGACCCACTGTCGGTGAGGTCGCCGATTATCTCCTACTTCGTCATCACTCGGCTGTCGGTTTAATTGACCGAGCTGTAACCGCAAGACTTATAACTCGCACCAGTGACGTCAAAGACCGCCGGGTAGTTCGTCTGCATCTCAGCGCGAAAGGTTCAAAACGAATCGAGGGGCTTTCAGCGTTGCATGTGGAGGAATTGAAACGTCTGAGCACTCATCTTTCGAGGGCGTGGGACGGCTTGGCGCCGGTACAACGGATCCACGGCCTACCTGGATCACCAAAAGCGTCTTCGTAGCGAGCGCACGAATTATTTTTTGAACGTGGCAGTGACGAGCAACACTACGGTGCCCTCGTTGGCGGGCGTCGCCAATAGTAATTCTGCCGTCATAGCGCGTCTAGCTTCCCCACCGCGAGAGGGTTCGCTCGGCCATCATGGACGCGGCGGGAATGGCGGGGCGAGAAACGCCAACATGGTGAGCCCGACTTGACCTTGGTTGGAGACGCGCAGCTCCTCGTCGCCTTGAAAATAGGCGAGAGAACCCGCTACGAACGCGACCGTACCGTCTTCTGATTGGAGAACTCCCTCGCCCTCCACGACGAAGAGCATGAGATCCGACGAACCGTGTCGGTGTGGGGGTAGTGCCTGACCCGGACTGAGCTTGATGACCCTGACATTGGACTTTGAACCGTCGATGAACGGCTGCGCAATTAACTTTTCGTTGTCATACCCAGGTATGTCGCTAAGTCTGACTATGTCCACGACTGTTGGTCTAGCACGGCGCCTGACCGACCGCCGTCTTTGACGTCGTCTCCGACAGTCCGTGTGAGACGATGATCAACGGCGGGAGACTGAAGATTCACGATTATGGTGGCCCCCAACCGAGGGAGCTCGCAGCCGAGCGTCAGTCGTACTTCTCAACCCGGACCCTGGCCGGCTCGACGCCGAGTTCACCTAACCAGCGCTGCACGTCTTCCACCATCGCTGGCGGGCCACAGATGTAAACACGTCTCGGGGATTGTCCCGCGACGGCGTTGGCTACCATTCGGCGATCGATTCGACGGTGGTGTGTTGCTCGAACGTCGCTGGAATCACGAGTGAAGGTGTGCACGACCTCCAACCACGGGTACTGTTCGGCCAAATCGGTCAATTCACGATGGTAGAACGAGTTATCGAAACTGCTCGACGCACACAAGAGGCGCATTGGAATCTCGAGATCCGCCGCTGCGGCATAGCGAATCATGCTCATGAGCGGGACCATACCGCTGCCCGCTCCAACCAAAAGGACCGGACCACCATCAGCTTTCGTCCAGGTAAAACGTCCAACCGGACCCCTCACTTGGACCTGGTCACCTACGTTGAGACTTCGAACCAGTTGCGGTGAAATTAAACCGCCGGGTACCTCGCGCACACCAATATCGATAGTCGACACCTCCGGTATGGGCGACGAGGCAACAGAGTAGGCCCGTTGAACCAGACCAGTCCGACCAGGTACCGAGAGCCGTACGTTGTAATACTGACCTGGGAGAAAATCAGCAGAATTGTCGAGCCGCAGTCGCAAGGT
>DATLTW010000077.1:0-17505 GCA_035533495.1 Acidimicrobiales bacterium
TACGCCATGATCGCCACAAGGTTCATGGAGTTGCGCAAGCGCCGCGGACTCATGATCGCGCTGATCTTCGTGTTCATCGGGGTTCCGACGATCTTTCTGACCATCCGGTTACTCGCTCACGCCTTTGATCCGCACTCGTACGGGCCCGCTGGCGGCTACAGCATCTTCGGCACCCTCGTGGTCGCCATTCTCTTTGGCTTCGGATTCATCGTCGCGGCCACGCTGGGCTGTACGGCGGGTGCCGTCGACCTCACCGAAGGGGTCTTTCGCCACCTCGTGGTGACCGGGCGCTCGCGCGTCGCGCTCTACCTGGCCCGGATTCCGGCCGGACTCGCCATCATCGTTCCTCTCGTCGCGGTGGGCTTTACCATCGTCTGCTCGGTGTGCGTCTTTGCCGCTCCGGCGAAGCTCAACTACGACGGAGTGAGTATGCCCGCCGGGCTCTCACGTAGCGCGTTCGTGTCATTCGCCGAGAGCCATCCCGACCAGGTCTACTGTGATTTCTCCTACCGAGGCCCGCTGTCATTCGGTGTTCCGTGTGGGCCCAACGGTCACATCACCAAGATCAAGACCCCGCCCGGCGTTCCTGCGCCCACTCCGCCCTCAAAGGCGCAATTTCAAACCACGGTAGTCAAGATCGCGGACCAGAACTACACGGACTACTCCAAGACCTTCCTCACGCCGCCCCTTTCGCTGATGGTGGAGGCGGGGATGTGGGTTGAACTCGAGGCCATCCTCGGGTTCGTCGTGGGCCTGGGTCTCGCGTCACTCATGGGTCAACGAACGGTGCCCGTGGTGTTGATGATCTTGCTCGAAGTCATCTTGACGCCACTTCTAACCAGGGTCCAGATTCCCCATCTAATTAACGGTCAACGAGGCCTTCTGGGGCTCGC
Organism: Acidimicrobiales bacterium; assembly: GCA_035533495.1. GTDB lineage: Bacteria > Actinomycetota > Acidimicrobiia > Acidimicrobiales > RAAP-2 > RAAP-2. The sequence goes on from DATLTW010000077.1 coordinate 894, forward strand.
GATGAACCGCATCGAACCCAGTGCGTTGCCCGCATTCTCAGGAGCCCATGGCAACGGAAACGGGATTGCGTTACTTTCGGAGTCGACGACCGTGGCCGTCTGTGTCATCGTGGGATGGCTGGTCGTTTGGACCGCACTGGGCGCATGGCGCATGGCCACGAGGGACGCGTAGTTCAACTGGTTTCAAGTAGTCCCAGAACGCCAATGCCCGGCGTTGTCAGTCAAGCGAGTTGAGAAACGTCTCAACAGTCTCTCGATACCGCTCGGGCTCTTCGATGAAGGGCATGTGGCTGGAGTTCTCGAAGATCTCCCAGCGCACGTCGGGGATGTGGTCGAAGTAGGGCTGGACCGTGGCCGGCGTCGCTTCGTCGTAGCGCCCCGAGAGCAGCAGCGTCGGCGCGATGATCGCGTGCACGCGATCTACCACGCTCCAGTCGCGCAGCGTGCCAATACAGAAGAACTCGTTGGGCCCGTTCATCGTGTTGTAGACCGTCGGGTCTCGATTCAAGAACTCAAAGGTGCGAACCAGTTCGGGCGGATTGGGCACCACCCGACACACGTGCACGTCGTAGTAAGCCTGGGTCGCGGCCAAGTACTCAGGGTCGAGAGTGGTGCCGGCGGCTTCATGACGATCGAGCGCCGCTTCAAGTTCCTCGGAAAGCTCGGCTCGCAAGAACTTGGCCTCTCTCACCCACAGGGCCATTGAAGCCGGTGAGTTACTAATGACGAGGCCCTTGAGTCCCGGGGGCTGGCGAATCGCGTGTTCGGCGCCCAACATGCCGCCCCAGGACTGACCGAGCAGGAAGTAGCGCTGCGTGATACCAAGAAACGCGAGCAGATTGTCGAGCTCGGCCAAGAAGAGGTCGACCGTCCAGAAGGCGGCGCCCTTGTCGGGAAGCAGCGTCGAGCGTCCACCGCCGACCTGGTCGTAGTGCACGACCGCTCGCCCGGACGCGGCGATCACCGCGAGGCCATCTAGGTAGTCGTGTGAGCAGCCCGGGCCGCCGTGGACAAGCACCAAAGGCGTGCTCGCCGAACCGAGATCGCCCGTGACGCGATACCACGTCTCATACTCGCCAAAGGGAATGAAACCTTCCACCACGTTGGCGTCGCTCATCCATTCGACTGTAGAGCAAGCACCGGCGTGCTCAAGGGCGACAACCCCCAGTTGAATACGACCGGACTTCGGGCGTGCCATCGGTTTCTTCGAAGATGATCGAATTCGTTCCAGTAGCCTGGAATCTCCTATGGGTCTCTCAATTGGCATCGTCGGACTGCCCAACGTTGGTAAATCAACACTCTTTAACGCTCTCACCAAGAACCACGTCCTGGCGGCCAACTACCCCTTCGCCACTATCGAACCCAACGTGGGCGTCGTCGCGGTGCCCGACGCACGACTCGAGGTGCTCGCCACGATGTTTCATTCAGAGAAGATCATCCACGCGACGGTTGACTTCGTGGACATCGCGGGCATCGTGAAGGGGGCCTCCACCGGCGAAGGGCTCGGCAATCAGTTCCTCGCGGCGATTCGTGAGTCCGACGCCATCTGTGAGGTGGTGCGCGTGTTTGAAGATGACGACGTCATCCACGTCAACGGGCGGATCGACCCGGCGAGTGACGTGGCCACCATCGAAACCGAGTTGATCCTCGCCGACCTGCAGACCGTCGAACGGGCTGTGGCGCGCTTAGAGCGAGACGCCAAACGCGGCGGCGACGCCGCCGTCAAACTAAAAGAGGTGCAAAGGGCCCAACTCGCCCTCAACGAGGGTCGAGTGATCTCTCAAGTCGGCAAGGAACTCGACCGCGCGCTGCTCTACGACCTGCACCTTTTGACCGATAAGCCCTTCATCTTCGTCTTCAACGTTGACGAAGCGACCCTCGGCGATGAAGAACGTCAAAAAGAGCTCAAGGCCTCGGTCGAACCTTCATTGAGTGTCGTGCTGTGCGCCAAGGTGGAGGCCGAACTCGCCGAACTCGCCGACGCGGAGGCCCTCGAACTCTTGGCGTCCTACGGTCAAGGAGAGTCCGGGCTCGCCCAACTCTCGCGCGTGGGGTTCTCGACCTTGGGTCTGCAGACCTTCCTCACCGCCGGGCCTAAAGAGGCGCGCGCCTGGACGATTCACCAAGGTGAGACGGCGCCCGAGGCCGCCGGCGAAATTCACACTGATTTTCAAAAGCACTTCATCAAAGCCGAAGTCGTCTCCTACGACGATCTGATCGCGGCGGGCACCATGGCGGGTGTCAAGGCCGCCGGCAAGGCGCGCGTCGAAGGCAAGGAGTACGTGATGCGTGACGGTGACGTGGTGGAGTTCCGAGTGGGCGTCTAAGGACTACTATTGAACCAGGCGACTACGACAGAGGTCGGCGCCTGGTAACGACAAACTCTTAGGAGCACCATGACCTCTGGACCCTTTAACTACAAAGTGGCGGACCTCGCGCTCGCCGACTTCGGCCGCGCGGAAATCAAACTGGCTGAGCACGAGATGCCGGGCCTTATGGCCATGCGCGCTGAGTTCGGGGCCACCAAGCCCCTCAAAGGCGCGCGCGTCGCGGGCTCTTTGCACATGACGATTCAAACGGCCGTGTTGATCGAGACCCTGGTCGAACTCGGCGCGGACGTTCGCTGGGTGAGCTGCAACATCTTCTCGACCCAGGACCACGCCGCCGCGGCGATCGTCGTGGGGCCCCAGGGCACCGTCGATCACCCCCAAGGCGTGCCGGTCTTCGCGTGGAAGGGCGAGTCGCTCGAAGAGTACTGGTGGTGCACCGAGCAACTGCTGCGCTGGCCCGGACACGACGGACCGACCATGATCCTCGACGACGGCGGCGACGCGACGTTGCTCGTGCACAAGGGCCTGGAGTTTGAACGGGCCGGGTTTGTGCCCGCGCCCGAGTCGGCCGACTCCGAGGAGTACCGGGTGATCCTGGCGCTCCTGCACCAAATCGTGTCGAGCGGCGAGAAGGTCTTTGGTCCCATGGCCCAAAGCATCATCGGCGTGTCCGAAGAGACGACCACGGGCGTGCACCGGCTCTATGAGATGGAGCGCGACGGAACTCTTTTGTTCCCCGCCATCAACGTCAACGACGCGGTCACCAAGTCCAAGTTCGACAACAAGTACGGCGTACGCCACTCACTCATCGACGGACTCAATCGCGCCACGGACTTCTTGATCGGCGGCAAGGTCGCGATCGTGTGTGGCTACGGCGACGTGGGCAAGGGCTCAGCTGAGTCCCTGCGCGGTCAGGGCGCGCGGGTCATCGTGACCGAGATCGACCCGATCTGTGCGCTGCAGGCCGCGATGGACGGCTTTCAGGTCGCCCGGCTCGAAGAGGTGTTGCCCCTGGCCGACTTTGTCATCACCGCCACCGGCAACCGCGACATCGTGACGGTGGCGCACATGCAAACGATGAAGCACCTGGCGGTACTGGGCAACATCGGTCACTTCGACAACGAGATCGACATGGCCGGACTGACCAACTTGCCCGGCGTGACGCGCGAAACCATCAAGCCCCAGGTGGACAAGTGGACCCTGCCCAACGGCCGGGCCATCATCGTGCTCTCCGAGGGACGACTGCTCAACCTTGGCAACGCGACGGGTCACCCGAGCTTCGTGATGAGTAACTCCTTCACCGATCAGACGATGGCCCAGATCGAGCTCTTCCAGAACCGCGAGCTCTACGAGAAGAAGGTCTACGTGCTGCCCAAGCACCTCGACGAGAAGGTAGCGCGACTGCACCTCGACGCGCTGGGTGTGAAGTTGACGACGTTGACCAAGCAACAGGCCGAGTACCTGGGCGTCGCGGTTGAGGGGCCCTATAAGCCTGACAACTATCGCTACTAGTTAGCGATAGCCCGCAAAGATATCGCTCACGCTGCCCGAAAGATTCATCGGGTTCGTGACGCGCACGAACCACTCGGTGCGCATCTGCTTCTTGAACTCTTCGCGGCCCATCTTCATCCAGAACGAGTCGGCGATCTGAGAGTGATGCGCGGCCAGCGCCTCATACTTGGCGTCGTTGACCGCACTCACATCGATCACGGCGTCGATGAGTTCGTCAGGCGTTCCCATCTCGACCTGCTCCTCGTCGGGGTCCTCGGGCTCGGGCGCGCGCACGATTCCCTTCTCGGCGTCGGCCGCCGCGCGTTCACGCTCCGCCTGCTCCCAGCGTGCGCCCATGATGGCCATGATCGAATTGGGGATCGCGTTGAAGTAGAGCGTGGGCTCGTAGTCGAGCAGTTCCAGGGCGGCCAACGTAACTCGATGGGCCTGGATGTGGTCGGGGTGGCCGTAAAAACCGTGAGCGTTGTAGGTCATGACGACCTGGGGCCGCTCCTCGAGCAGTATCGCGGCAAGGCGCTTAGCGGCTATAGGAATGGGCGTGGCCCAAAATGATTCGGGATCGTCGTTCTGGGGCCAGCCCTTCATCCCCGAGTCGCGATAGCCCAGGCGCACGAGACGGTCGATGCCGAGGATCTTGACCGCGTTCTCGAGTTCCACCGCACGGACCTTGGCGACTTCGTCGCCGTCGTGGTGGTCGGCATCGGGCTTGGCGCCGTCGGGGGCGTCACCGCACTCACCGTTGGTGCAGGTCACCAGTACCGTGCGCACGCCTTCATCCGCGAGTAGTCGAAAGAGACCCCCGGTGGAGCTCGCTTCGTCGTCGGGGTGCGCGTGGACCGCGAGAAAGGTCAGGCCCATCAGAGACCCCCAAAGAGATCCACGAGGTCACCGTTCGTTTCGCGTCGACTCCACGCGCGCTGATAGTACTCAGTGCCAAAGAGCAGTGTGAAGAGATTCTCTTGCATGCGAACGACGTCACCGTTATCGACCTGGGACGCGTGCGCGGCCATCGCCTCTTGCTTTAGTCGCGCGTACTTTCGCACGTCCAGCGTCGAGGCCACGAGGTCGTCGGGGACGTTGGTGGCCGCATCCAACACCCACTCGGGCAGCGAGAGACCGAGGCCCTTCGCGCCCTCGACGAAGGTCGTTATGACGCCTCGTGGCACCACCGAGTAGTACAAGCGCGCCACGCTCGACGAAAAATCCAGCGCCCGGCGAGTGACGACGTTGGCCATGACGTGATCGGGGTGGCCGTAGAAGCCGTTCTCGTCGTAGGTCACGACGACCACGGCACTCTCCTCATCGAAGACCGCGGCCAACGTGCGCGCGGCGGCGTCGACCTCGACGTTCATAAAAGCGCTTTGATTCTCGTTCTGGGGCCAGCCCTTCATCCCCGAGTCGTCGTAGCCCAGCGTCACGACGCGGGAGTAGCCCAGTAACGAGGCGGCGCGCTGGAGCTCGCCCGCCCGCACGCTCAGGGTCGTCGCGGCGTCGTGGAGCGAATCGTCACCCGCGCGACCGTTCTGGTCGAGGCCCAGTTGACCGTTGGTACAGGTGACCAGCACCACGCGGTGTCCGAGCGCGGCGTAGTGGGCGGCGGCGCCGGCACCAAAGAAGGCCTCGTCGTCGGGGTGCGCGTGCACGCACACCAGAGTGGGGAGAGAACTCATCATGAGAGACTACGAGGTCATGAGTTGAACGATGCGCACGACGAGCAGGGTACCGGCGATAACGAGATATGAAGCGACTGCCCGCAGAAGGATCCGGCGAGCCAGCGACGTGGACTGTGCGGCGAGCAGCGTCAGACGAGGCGTCCGCCAGTCACGCTTGTCAATGCTGTAGTGAACGGGCGGGGCCGCTCGGCGCAGGCCCAGCGGCAGCCCGATCAGCAGTCCCGCCGCGCCCAGGACCGAGAGCACGCTTAACAGTGCCACCACGTTGACCGAGGTAAAGAGCGTGGAAATCATCATCGTGATCGAGAGCACGACCAGCAGGGTCACGATCACCGTGGCCACGGCGTTCAGCCACTTGCCATTGACCCAGGGACCGAGTACTTCTCGGTCGTTACAGAGTAAGAGCACAAAGATGGTCGTACTGGGTAACATCAGGCCACACATTGCTTGCACGGCCAAGGTGATGATGCCCAGCGGCGCGCCGGGAATGAGCGTCACGACGCCGGCCAGTACCAAGAGTCCCCCAAAGGCCCCAAAGAAACGCTTGGCCTCGCGCACGCGAGAGTCCAGCGACTGACGCGTACCGCCTAAGTCACCCAAGGCGTAGGAACTCGCGAGCGTGACCGCGGCCGCACCAATCACCGAAGCGTTCAGGAGGAGAATGGCAAAGAGCACGCCCGCGCCGTGGCCCACGTGACGGCCGAGCGCTTGGGCGACGCCCAGGGCGTTGGTGTAGGCGTTGGTGCCACCGTGGCCAGCCAGTCCCGCCGCCGCCACGGCCATCAACGCACCGGCGCCAATGACCACGATGAGCGAGCCCAAAATCGTGTCGACGCGCTCGTAGTTCAGCCAGCGCGGCGTGATGTGCTTATCGACAATGTTGGATTGTTGAAAGTAGAGCTGCCAGGGGGCCACGGTGGTGCCAATGATGGAGATGATCAAGAGCACCGACGCCGAATTGGCCCCGCCGCGAACAGCGGGGATGACACTGTGGCTCGCGACGGCGCTTAGGTGGGGATGGGCTACGAGCACCAGGGGCACGATGACGAAGTTGACCGCGACGAAGATCATCATGAACCGCTCCCAACGTTGGAACGATCCCGATGCCGTTACCCCAAAGAGCAAAACCACGGCGAGGGGTACCGAGATGAAGGGACTCACGCCGAGGTAGCGCATGGAGAGCGAGATGCCAATGAACTCGGTGATGATGATGAGAAAGTTCAACAACAGAATCGATCCGATCGAAACGTTGCCCCAATAGCGGCCGAACCTTTCTCGAATCAAGCGCCCGTGCCCCACGCCGGTGACCGCCCCTAAGCGTGCAACCATCTCTTGGTTGATAATCAAGACGGGAATCAATAACGGCAGAGTCCAGAGCAGGGTGTAACCAAAGTTTTGGCCAGCCTGGGCGTAAGTGGAGACGCCCCCGGCGTCGTTGTCGCCAACCATCACGATAAGTCCGGGGCCGATGATGGCGATGAGGGTGAGAAAACGAGCGCGAGCGCCACGACGGCCGCCTTCGTCGTGGGCACTGATCGTGCCAAAGGCCCCGGCAATCCGAGTTTCTTTCGACTTTTCGTCCTGCACGCTGCACCTCCTTTCGTCATGTCGTGCTCGTTCGGCGAAACAACCACGACGAAACCAAAGGGGCTAGGCGCTCTCCTCTAGGTACGGGCGAAGTTGTGTCGGTACGTCAATAGCCATACGGCTGGTACTCGGGGGTTTCAGAGAGGCCCCCTTAGAACGAGACCCTTGACGGCGCGGCGCATACTTACTCCTCCACCGCACTCATGCCGAACTCGGCGCGCCAGCCCTGGGGCAGTAGCTCTTCGAGTAGGTCATCCACTGTTACGACCCCAATCATCTTGGCGTGCTCGTCGTCGAGCACCGGCAGAACGGTCAGGTTAAAGTCGCTCATCTTTCGTGACACGCGTAGAACGTCCCAGTGCGGGTGCACGTGGGCCAGTTGCGTGCGAGCGACACTCAGAGCCAGCTCGCCCGCTCGCGCGCGCACCAGCGGCGCAATGGACGCAGCGCCAATGGGCTGACCGCTGTCGTCGAGCACAAAGACCGCTTGGAGGGATTCGGCGGGCACGCTCGAGGTTCGAATGGCGTCGAGCGCCTCGGCGACCGTGGCATTCTCGGGTACCGAGACGTAGTCGGGATTCATCATTCCCCCGGCGGTGCTGGCGTTGTAGGTAAGAAGCTGGCGGACTTTCTCTTGAGGTTCGCGGGGCAGCAACTCCAGGATGGGCAGGCGGCGCTCTTGGTCAATCTCGGAAATAAGATCCGCGGCGTTATCGGGTTCCATTCGCGACAACAACCTCGCGGCTTCGCCGTCACTTCGCGATTCGAGAAATTCCAACTGATGAGTCGTGTCGAGCTCTTCGAAAACGTCGGCTTCGAGCTCACGGTCCTGGCCCACGGCTTCGATGATCTCCTCACCCTCTTCGTGACTGGATTGTTCGACGAGGTCGGCGATCTGAGCGGGGTGTAACTTGGCGAGTTTGCGATAAGGGATACGCAGGCGCGCCGATGGCACGTGGCCGACGAAGGGCTGAATGGAAGCGAAGTCGACCATCGACTCGCCCTGCACACGTGAACCGATCTTGTGGCCAAGCACGCGACGCAGGAACGGGCGTCGTCCGGGATCGACGCCCACGACCTCCCAGCGGCCGTCAATCTCGGCAATCTCGATCTCGTTGGCAATAATAATTCGGCCCCGCACCAGATTGATGAGATGACGAGCGAGAAGATCTTCGGCGAGCAACAGCTCGCCCGCGCGACGCTCGAAGCGACGCAGATCGACCCGGCGCCCTTCGAAGGTCATTCGACCCTGCGAGAGCCCGCCGATCTTGCGCATTGGCACAAAAAGGTTGCGCCCCTCAATGCGAATGACGGCGCCCACGATGGCGGGGTACGCGTCGTCGCCAAGACGCGCGACCAGGTCCTGGACGCGTCCGATCCTGTCACCGTCGGCGTCAAAGATCGGACGGCGCAGAAAAGTTGAGAGGTGCAAAAATTCAGTCATTGGATGCCTTTACAACTCCTAAAGGCTACCGCCTCGACCACGAGGCCGGCGCTGGCGACGTATGAAGAGTTCTCGAGCGCGACGCAACGATGAGGTACTAGTGGTCGCCACGCGCCTTGGGCACGAAGCCCGCGAGCACATTGGCGACGAAGTCGACGTCGTCGTCGCTGACGCCACGGTGGGTTACGAAGCGCGCCCTTCGTGGCGCGACGGTCCCACCTTCGACACCGAGTTGCGCTAACTCCTCGACGAGCTGACGTGCCTGGGGATGATTGAAGGACACGATGTTGGTTTGACACGTCGAAGGGTCGTAGTGCGACTCGGGAAAAGCGACGGCGAAGAGTTCCGCGAGTTGGCGCGCACGCACGTGATCGTCCTTGAGGCGCTCGACCATCGTGTCCAGCGCCACGAGCCCGGCCGCGGCCAAGAAACCCGCTTGGCGCATCGCGCCACCGAGCCGCTTGCGTTCTACGCGCGCGCGTTCCATCAGGGCCGTGGGTCCGGCGAGCAACGAGCCCACGGGGGCACAGAGTCCCTTGGATAAGCACGTCATCACCGTCGTGGCCGGCCGCGCGTACTCAGCGGCACTCGTGCCCGTGGCGACGACGGCGTTGAAGAGTCGCGCACCGTCGAGGTGCAACGACCGTGCGCCAACAGCCAACGCGAGCGCCCGCAGATCCTCCACGTCCCAGGGGGTGCCCCCGGAGAGCATGTGGGTGTTCTCCACCGTGACCGCCGCGACGTGCGGTTGGTGATCCCCTTCGGCGTCGATGACCTCGAGGACGTCGGCGAGCGCGAGTGCGCCCGTGGTGTCGTCCACCGTGGCGAACTGGACCGAAGAGTTTCGCGCCGCGGCGCCCATCTCAAAGCTCACCAAGTGTTGGCCGCGACCCGCGACAATCACGTCGCCGGGTTGGGCCAACATCCGCAGCGCGATCTGGTTGGCCATGACGCCCGAGGGGACAAAGAGGGACGCTTCCTTGTCGACCATCACCGCAAATCGCTGTTCCAACGCGCCGATGGTCGGGTCCTCGCCGTACCCGTCGTCGCCCACCACCGCCGCGGCAATGGCTTCACGCATCTCAGCCGTGGGCTGGGTGACGGTGTCACTGCGCAGATCGACGCGTCGATTCATAGTGGAAGGCTATCGGCTCTCTAAACTGCCCCCATGAGCGACAACCTAATCAGCAACCTCCAACGGCGTCCCGACGTGAACAGCGAACTCGGCATCGAAGTCGTACTCGCCACGCCCGAGAAGGTGGTCGTGCGCGTGGAGGTCGGGCCCAAGGTGCACCAGTACTACGGCATCTTGCACGGCGGCGTGTCGGCGCTGATGGCCGAGACCGCGGCGTCGGTCGGCGGCGGCGTAAGTGTGGCCCCCGACTTCATCGTGGTCGGCACCGAACTCAACTGCTCGCACCTGCGCTCGATGAGCAGCGGCACCCTTACCGCTACGGCGACGCCGTTTCGCAAGGGCCGCAAAGTCCACGTCTGGGGCATCGAGCTGCGCGATGAGAAAGATCGTCTCATCTGCGTGGCGCGCTGTACTTTGCAGGTTTTGCCCGCACCCTCAAAGAGCTAGGACCACCCCCTAGACTTTCGCTAAGACTGGCCAACGAAAGGGCTGAGAGATGGGCGCTCGTTTTATTGGTTGGGGCATCGCCGTACCCGACCGCGTGGTCACCAACGACGAACTCTCCTTGACCCTGGACACCTCTGATGAGTGGATCGTTGAGCGCACCGGCATCCACGAACGTCGTATCGGCGGCACGGCGATGAGCCTGGGCGTCATCGCGGGACGTAACGCTCTCGAGGACGCCGGCGTCGAGCCCAAGGACATCGACTTTCTGGTCTTCGCCACCACGACCCCCGATCGGATCACTCCGGCGACGGCACCCATGGTGGCCAACGAACTAGGTCTGAGCTGTGCCGCGATGGACGTCAACGCGGCCTGCAGCGGCTTCATGTACGCGGTGCGCACCGCCTACGGCCTGCTCGAGACCGGCAACAAGCGGGTGCTGGTGATCGGCGCAGAGAACCTGTCGCGCTGGGTCGACTGGAGCGACCGCAACATGGCCGTGTTGCTGGCCGACGGCGCGGGCGCCACGGTCCTCGAGTACGACCCCACCGAGAACGACCTGTTGTCGTTTTCGCTCGGCGCCGACGGCGCCGACGCCGACCTGCTCACCTGTGAGCACGGGGGCTACTTCCAGATGGACGGCGCCGCGGTCTTTCGCCGCGCCGTGCGCGTGGTGGTCGACTCGGCCGAGAAGGCGCTGGCCATGGCCGGCATCACCGCCGCCGACCTCAGCCTGGTCATCCCCCACCAGGCCAACATCCGCATCATTCAGGCGGCCTGTCAGCGTCTGAACGTCGAGATGGACCGGGCCGTGGTGGTGCTCGATCACTACGGCAACACCTCGAGCGCCTCAATCCCCCTCGCCTTCGACGACGCGCGCAAGAACGACCGCATCCACAAGGGCGACTACGCCCTCCTAACGGGCTTTGGCGCCGGGATGACGTGGGCCTCGGCAGTCGTTCGATGGTCGAAGTGAGCGGACCCTCTCTCGTCATCTTGGCGGCCGGGCGCGCCCGGCGTTACGGCGGGGTCAAGCAACTCGCGCCGATCGGACTGCACGGTGAGGGCGTCATCGACCTGTTGGCCTCGGACGCGTACGCCGCGGGCTTTGACGACATCGTCATCGTCATCAACCCCGAGACCGGTCCCGAGATCGTCGAGCACGTCGACGCCCACTGGCCCAAGGGCCGACGCGTCTCGTTCACCTTTCAGCGCGAACTGCGCGGCACCGTCGACGCCGTACTCGCCGCCGAGTCGAGCCTCGATCTGACCAAGCCCTTTGGCGTGTCCAACGCCGACGACCTCTACGGTCGTGACGCCTTTAGGCGTCTTGGACGACACCTCGCCTCCAGTCCGAACAACTGCCTCGTGGGCTTTGAACTCGAGCGGGCTCTGGTGGGCGAACTGCCGGTCTCACGGGGCACGTGCGTCGTCGTCAACGGTCACTTGACCGAGATCGTCGAGCGTCGCAATGTGTCAGCGACGTTAGAGGGCTACGTGGCGAACGACGGATTGACCCCGGCGGTGTTGCACCCCCAGACCACCGTCTCGATGAACCTCTGGGGCTTCCAGCCTTCGATCCTGCCCCTGATGCGCCGAGCCGTCGAGCAGCACGATTTCGGCCAAGACAAAGAGATCCAACTCTCCACTTTCGTCGGGCAGATTCTTCACCGCACGCCGCTGCGTTTTGACGTGATGGCGACCGAGTCGCGCTGCATCGGCGTGACCCACGCCGACGATCTGCCGCTGGCGCAGATTCTCGTGCGCGAAGAGATCGAATTGGGCGAACGCCCCGAGTTCGCCTTCGTCAACTGACTCATCGCCAGTCGCGCGAGGGCGTCGTCGCGCCCAGGTCGAGCGGTTCCACCGCCTCGGCCACGAGCGTGAGCGTTCCCTGACCGCGTTCGAGTGAGCCCCGAATCACCAGGGCGGACGTGTTGCGCGCCACCGTTGACCAGCGGGCCCACGCGCCCTTAGAGAAGATCACGTTCACGTGACCGGTCTCGTCCTCGAGGTTGACAAAGACCGCGCCGTTGGCCGTCTCAGGGTGTTGACGATGCGTCACCACCCCCGCCACCACGACGCGCGTGCTCTCAGCGCCCACGAGCGCGCTCGCGCGCGTCACGCCGCGCGCGTTGAGCGTCTCGCGCACCAGCGCTATCGCCGTGGCCTCCGTCGTTAGACCCATCGACCACAGATCGTCCGCCACGCGTTCCATCTCGCTCACCGCCGGCAACGCCGGCGCGATCAACCCCGTCACGACTCCGGGCAGACGATCGGGCAGCGACTGCGCGGCCGCGCCGGCCGACCAAGCCAGCGCGCGGCGACTCGGCCCAAAGGCGTCCAGGGCGCCGGCGGCGGCGAGTGCTTCGAGGTGGTGCTGTTGGAGACCGGCGCGACGAACGAGGTCGGTGCTGCTGGTCCAGGGCGCGCCCGCCACGACGCGTTCGGCGAGTTCGGTCCCAATCGAGCGCACGTCGCCCAGACCGAGTCGCACAAGCGGGCGCTCGGGTGTCCCCGCTAACGCGGCGCCACTACGCGACGCGTTCACGTCGGGGCGCAGTACGGCTACGCCGTGACGTGTCGCGTCGGCGACCAGACTCTGCGGTGACCAAAAACCCATGGGCTGAGCGTTTAACAACGAGACCAGGAAGGCCGCTGGGTAGTGCACCTTGAGCCACGCCGAGCAGTAGACCAGATGAGCGAACGAGACCGAGTGCGACTCGGGAAAGCCGAAGTTCGCAAAGGCCGCCAGCGCGTCGAAGAGCTGGTCGGCCGCGCCGTCGACGATGCCGTTCTCCTTCATGCCAGCGTAAAAGCGGCTCTTGAGTTTCATCATGCGCAGCTCCGAGCGCTTGGCGGCCATGGCCTGGCGCAGTTCGTCGGCCTCGGCCGGCGAGAAGCCCGCGACCGCCACGGCCATCTCCATCAACTGCTCTTGAAAGAGCGGCACGCCGAGCGTGCGATGGAGGATCGGTTCGAGCCGGGGGTGCAGGTAGGTCACGGGCTCGTCGCCGCGACGACGACGGATATACGGGTTCACCGCGCGACCTTGAATGGGACCGGGACGAATCAACGCGACCTCGATCACGAGGTCGTAGAAGCAGCGCGGGCGCACGCGCGGCAACGTCGCCATCTGGGCGCGCGACTCCACCTGAAAGACCCCCACGGTGTCGGCCTCGCACAGCAGGTCATAGACCGCGTCCTCTTGGGGCAAGGTGCTGAGGTCGACCTCGACCCCGTGAAAGGCCTCCACGGCGTCGACCGCGCGGTGCAGCGCTTCGAGCATGCCCAGCCCGAGGAGATCGAACTTCACCAGACCGATCGCCGCGCAGTCGTCCTTATCCCACTGCAGCACGCTGCGCCCGGGCATGCGCCCCCACTCCACGGGACAGACCTCGAGCACGGGACGATCGCACAGCACCATGCCGGCTGAGTGAATGCCGAGGTGGCGGGGACGGTCGAGGAGTTGCGCGGCCATCGTGGTCACCAGTTCAGGGACCTGAGGGTCGCTGGAACTCATGGCCCCGCGATCGACGTGGTCGCGAATGTAGTTCGCCTCTTCTTCGCTGTGACCGAACGCCCGCGCCACGTCGCGCAGCGCCGAGCGCGACCGGTAGGTGATAACCGCGGCGACCTGGGCGGCGTGGTGGCGTCCGTAGCGCGCGTAGACGTACTGGATCACCTCTTCACGACGGCCCGACTCGATATCCACGTCGATGTCGGGCGGGCCGTCGCGCGCCGGCGAGAGGAAGCGCTCGAAGAAGAGGTTCAGCGCCACGGCGTCGGCGTTGGTGATGCCCAGTGAGTAACACACCGCCGAGTTCGCCGCCGAGCCTCGCCCCTGACAGTAGATGTTGTGGGTGCGACAGAACTCGGTGATGTCCCAGACGGTGAGAAAGTACCCGGCGAAACCCAGCGTCTTGATCACGCCGAGCTCGTGATCGATCTGGCGCCACGCGCCCGCCACGCGCTCGGCCTCGCGCGCGCCGTAGCGTTGCGTCGCGCCCTTAGCGACGAGTTCTTCTAAGTAGGTCTGCTCGTCACAGCCCGGCGGGGTCGCGAAGGCGGGCAGGTTGGGCGCCACCAGTCGCAGGTCAAAGACCAGCTCGCCCACGAGCTCACCGGCCCGGTCCACGACCCCGGGCCAGCGCGCGAAGCGTCGACGCTGCTCGGCGTCGCTTCGCAGGTGCGCGCTCGGCGACGCGCTGAGCCAGCCCTCGATCTCCTCGAGACTCTTACGGGCCCGAATCGCGGCGAGCACGTTGGCCCTGGGAAAGTCGCGCGGCGTGGCGTAGTGCACGTTGTTCGTCGCCACGAGCGCCACGTCAGCGCGCACCGCCAGCTCGCACAGGACGTCGTTGCGCGCGACGTCGTCGGGCGCGCCATGATCCCAGATCTCCACCGCCACGTTCGCACGCCCGAAGCGCTCGATCAGTCCCGCGAGCGCGCGGCGCGCCGCACTCGGACCCTCGTCCAACAACGCCCTCGTGAGGGGGCCCTTGCGACAACCCGTCAACACCACCCACTCGTTCGCTGAGTTCGCTACCTCGTCGAGCGTGAAGCGCGGCGCGCCCTTTTCGCCGCGCTCGAGGTGCGCGAGCGCGAGCATCCTCGAGAGTCGCGCGTAGCCCACGGGCGAGCGCGCTAACACCACGAGGTGCTCACCCGAGGGATCGGCCACCCCGACGCGATCGTCGTTGGCGCCCAGGGTGACCTCGCTACCAAAGACGGTCGCGAGCCCGAGCGCGCGCGCCGCCTCGGAAAAACGCACCACGCCGTAGAGCCCGTGGTGATCGCACAGGGCGAGGCCCGACAGTCCCAGGCGCGTCGCCTCCACGACCAGCTCCTCGGGGTCACTGGCGCCGTCTAGGAAACTAAAGCCCGAGTGCGCGTGCAGTTCGCCATAGATCGCCATCAGTCATAGATTCCAACGAGCCACCACCGACTCGACTCCGCCACCACCAACAACGCCTCACCGCTGGCGAGCACCATCTGAAGGTGCGCGCGACGGCGGTGGCGCAACCACCACCGTTCCACCAGCGGCCACGGTCCGGCGTACCAGACGATCTCGCGACGAAGCGGCGAGGAGAAGATTACGGCGATCGGTTCGCCACTCAGCGAGCCGCGCGCGTCCATCGCCACGGGACGATCAGCGGCGTCGCGCAGCTGCAGGGGCACCGGATGGGCCAAGGTCGTCGCCGGCGAAGGCGCCGCGAGCTGTCCGGGCCACGGCGCGAGGTCGCGCACGCCCGCGAGCGGCGAGCCCCAGGGCACGAGCGTGGCCCGATCCTCGGGAGCGCGTCCACCGCGCAGACTCGCCACCACGATGGCGTCGGCCCCGAGACGTCGGCGCACGCGGTGCGCGGCGGCCTCGGCTCGATCGTCACCGGCGCCGCGTTGGCCGAAGAAGCCGCGCTGCTCTTCGAAGAGGTCGTCCTCACCTCGTAGTTGCGCGAGACGTCGCGCCAGTCGGTAATCGCGTTGACCTTCCATCTCAGAGAGTTCCCCGCGCGCCACGCGATGAAGCGTGAGGGCGTGTTGGTTAAAACGCTCCGCCACGCGCGCGGTCTCGAGATCGGCGAAGGCGCCCAGCGTGTGCAGGCCGAGGCGCTGACCCGTGGTCGTGAGGTCCTTACGCCCGAGCACGCTGAGTGGTTGCGCACGACGAAACGCGTCGCTCGCCCCCAGCGGCACGACCAGACCGCGACGGGCCGCGAGCTCCGCGCAGAACAGCCCCTCCGCCACGCCGAGTAACGGTTCAACGCCCGCCACGTCGAGAACGCTCTGGCGCACCGCGCGCAGCACGGCGTCAGGGCCCCCGAAGAACCGACTCGGTCCGCGTAGCGGCAACACCCAAAGACCGAGACGCACCACCTCGGTGAAAGGACACAGCACGCTCAACGCGTCGAGGAGCGCGAGCGTGTCACGTAGCGTCGAGCCGTCGGGCTGCTCCAGGGCGAGCGGCTCAATCCAGATAGCGAGGAACTGTTCCACTAGTTCGCCTCGGCACGTCCGCGACGGTTGGGCACCACCACCACGTGCTCGCCACCTCGGGCCGCTTCCCCGCGACCACTCACGCGCACGGTGAGATAGCGCGCGTCGAGTCGTGACGACGCGACCCATTCGGCCTGGGTGACGCGAAAGAAGAGATCGGCCGGCAGCGGCCAGGGCGCGCGCGGCTCGCTGAGCGCGACCAGGACGGTGCCGCGTTCACGCACCCGGTCCATCAAGCGACGCGCGGCGCCGTGGGCGGCGCGCGAGGGCGCGCGCACGAGCAAGAGATCGACGCCGTCGAGAAGATCGCTCGCCGACTCGGCCCACGCGCCCCTCGGACGCGGCACGAAGAGCACGCGACGTAAATCAACCCCGAGCTCGGCCATCGCCACGACGCCGGGATCGTCCACGCCCACCACGGCCGCCCAGTGACCTTGGGCGCTGGCCTCACTCAAGAGACTCAGCGCGAGGCTCAGTCCCCCAAGACCCA
>DATLTW010000078.1:0-18649 GCA_035533495.1 Acidimicrobiales bacterium
GCCGAGGCACTGTCCGTAGTGGCCCTCGCGACAGAATCGGCACGACCCACACGCGGTGATGCACGACACGAGGACTCGATCACCGATCGAAAGGGTTTTGACGCCGGATCCCACTTGTTCCACCGTGCCCACGGCTTCGTGCCCAAGAATTCGTCCGGACGTGACTTCTGGCGTGTCGCCCTTCAAGATGTGAAGGTCCGTGCCGCAGATGGTGGTGACGGCGACGCGAACGATGACGTCGGTGTCCGCTTGCAGCGTCGGGTCGGGGACGTCCATCCACGCCTTGGTCCCAGGTCCTTGATATACGAGTGCTTTCATGATGTGTCTCTTTCTGGTTGCTCCCTCGACGTTTCGTCGAGTGGTGACCGGACGACGGGGTGGACACAAACTGTGCGCCACGTACGTCGCGCGCCCTTGTTTGGTCGTACGAGTGGTTCTGTAGTGAGTCTTGCTCTCGACCTACGCGCGTTGATAGGGACGAAGGTCCCCACTATTGGTGACGTTTGCCCCTATTTCATTGACCGACCTTTGTTCGACACTAGATGGGGGTTCTTTTTAAAGGAGAGAAGCTAATGCAACGCAAAATGTTTGACGTCCTCGCCAGTGCGGGTGGACTCTTAATAGTGGTGGCCCTTCTGTTGGCCGGCGGCCTCTTTACGTGGGGTTACTCATTCACCAACTCGAGTATCAAGAGTCAGTTGGTGCGCCAGGACATCGTCTTCCCGTCGAAGGCGGCGTTCGCGAACGCGAAGCCCGGCACCGAAGTTACGCCAGGGATGATCCCGTACCTGGCCCAGTACGCGGGCATGCAGCTCACCACGGGCGCGCAGGCCGAAGCGTACGCCGATCACTTCATCGCGGTGCACCTCTCTCAGATGCCCTACGGCGGGGTGTACTCCAAGGTCAGCAACGCGTCACGGGCTAACCCGACGAACACGGCGTTGAGTGCTGAAGTCCAGACCACGTTTCAGGGCACCACCCTGCGCGGACTCTTGCTCGAGGCGTACGCCTTCTCCGAGTTCGGACTGATTGCCCTCTACGCAGCGATTGCTTCGTTCACCCTCGCGGTGTTGATGGCGCTGCTGGTGGCCCTCGGCTTCTGGCACGCTCGACGTACTCCTCAGGACAAGGAACTCGCTCTTCACGTCGAAGCCGAACGGGTACTCGCTTCCGTCTAAAGCAGACCAGCGCTCGATTCGAATCGACGACGCCCGGCCCAGCATCATTGGGCCGGGCGTCGTTGTTGGCAAACTGTGAAAAGATGCGAGCCAACGGTTCGTCGCGGGAGGTCGTCATCATGCAGGAGCGTCCGTCCCTCTTCGACGCCGCCGGTGGTGAGGCCGCGTTCGCCGCCCTGGCCGGCGCTCTTCACCAACGCTGTCTCGATGATCCGGTACTGAATCATCCGTTCTCCCACGAGATGAATCCCGAGCACCTCGAACGACTCGCCGGCTATCTCGGTGAGGTCTTCGGCGGGCCGCCGGCCTATTCGGTCCTCGGTCGCGGCCACGCCGCGATGCTGATCATCCACGCGGGAACGGGGGCCGACGACGAGATGGCGTCTCGATTCGTCACGTGCTTCGATCTGGCCGTGGACGACGCCAACCTGCCGAGTGACCTCGAGTTACGCCAGGTTCTTCACGACTACATGGTGTGGGCCACGGGCGAGGTGCATTCGTACTCACCGCTCGGTTCGGTGGTGCCCTCGTACGCCACGTTTCCGCACTGGTCCTGGGACGGCCTCGAGACGTGAGCGAACGTGGAGCGAGACGTGCGTCGCTAACGTTCAGCGCTGCGGTGCAAATCGTTGGGGTCAATCCCTACGTACTGGTGAACGCCAACCAGGTCCATGGGTTGAAACCGGGCTGGCGCCGACCGATGCCGGTGCTGGTCACGCTCAACGGCAAACCAGACACGCCGTGGCGTACCAACATGATGCCGACGGGCGGTGGGGAGTTCTATCTCTACCTCCACGGCGGTATGCGCAAGTCCGCGCGCGTGAAGGTCGACGACGTGGTCGAGGTCACCTTGCGCTTTGACGACGCGTACTGCAACGGCCCGCTACACGACTCGCCGGACTGGTTCCAAGAGGCGTTGGAGGCGAGCTCGCTGGCGATGACGAACTGGTCCGACCTCACGCCGAGTCGACAGAAGGAGATCCTTCGCTACTTCGCCGCGTTGAAGTCCGACCAGGCCAAGACCCGCAACCTTCTCCAGGCGCTGAGGGTTCTCGAGGGTGAAAGCGATCGCTTCATGGGTCGCGACTGGTCGAACGGAAGATAGGAGCGGCCCTAGGGTCGGTGACTCGCACCTTGGTACCGTGTGGGTTGGCTCACCGCGAGTCCAACGACGGAGGTTGACGTGACGACCGATCCACAGCGTTCAGAGGTCTTTTCCTTCGCCAACGACGTCGTCGAGCGTGACGCCGCGACGGACCCGATCTTCGCCACGCACGCGGGGATCAGCGAGTTCGACCACCTCTTGCCGGACTTCTCGCCCGAGAGAACGAGCGCCGAGGTAGGGATCGTGCGAGGGTTCCTCGACGAGTTGGCGACGCTCGAACCCCTCGACGACGTCGATCGCGTCGCGTTCGCCGTGCTGGACGAGCGCCTGGGGGCCCGACGGGGTCTGCTCGAATCGGGCGAGTCGGCGCGCGTCTTTTCGGTGCTCAGTTCACCGTTGTCGGAGACGCGCCAAGTCTTCGAGCTGATGGCGACGGGTTCCCCACGAGAGTTAAACGTCGTCGCCCAACGCTTGAGCCAGGTCCGTCCCGCTCTGACGAGTTGGCGACGCACCCTCGAACTTCTCTCGACGAAAGACTTACTCCCGTCGCGTCGTCACGTTTTCGGCGTCGCGGAGCAGGCGGCGACGTACGCGGTGGGGACGTACCGAGACTTCGTGCGCCGTGTCGCCCCCGACGCCACCGAG
Organism: Acidimicrobiales bacterium; assembly: GCA_035533495.1. Taxonomy (GTDB): domain Bacteria; phylum Actinomycetota; class Acidimicrobiia; order Acidimicrobiales; family RAAP-2; genus RAAP-2. The sequence goes on from DATLTW010000078.1 coordinate 2,929, forward strand.
GACAGCGACCTCGTGACCTCGGCGAAGGACGCCGACCGCGCCTGCGCAGAGCTTTCGGCGTGGATGATCGAAGAGTTGGCGCCTCGTGCGAGCGAGCACGACGCCAGCGGTCTCGAGCGCTACGGCGCGTGGAGCCAGTACTGGAACGGCGCGGTGCTCGATTTCGACGAACTCTACGCGTGGGGCTACGCCGATCTCCGGCGAATCAACGCACGGATGTGGGAGATCGCGGGGGAACTCGCTCCCGAGGCGACCAGCCTCGTCGAGGTCGCCGAGCTACTCGATCACGATCCGGCGCGCGCCATCGAGGGGACGGACGCCCTCTTGGCGCGACTCATCTCCTTCACCGAACAGGCCGTTGAAAAACTCGACGGCGTCCACTTCGACATCGACCCGCGCATCCGATTCTGCGACGCCCGTCTGGCGCCGGAGGGGTCGGCAGCGGCTCCCTACTACATCCCACCCAGCGAGGATCTCTCTCGACCGGGCACCACGTGGTTTCCGACGATGGGGGCTACGTCGTTTTCGTGGTGGAGCCACGCGTCCACGTGGTACCACGAGGGCGTGCCGGGCCATCACCTCCAGTGCGCCACGTCGATCATCGAGGCCGACCGCCAGAGCCGCTTCCACCGACTCGAGGCGTGGACCAGTGGCTACGGCGAGGGGTGGGCCCTCTACGCCGAACGGTTGATGAACGAGTTGGGATTCTTCGACGACCTCGGTGACGAGATGGTTTACCTCGCGGGCCAAGCCCTGCGCGCGGCGCGCGTCATGGTCGACATTGGTCTGCACCTCGAACTGCGCGCTCCCCACGACCTCGGGACGCTGGGCGACCTCGGCGACTGTTCGGGCAAGGTCTGGACCGCGGCGATGGCGGTCGCGGTCTTGGAGGAGAAGGCGATCCAGAGCCACGACGTGGCGGTCTCCGAGGTCGAGCGCTACCTCGGACTTCCGGCCCAGGCGATCTCGTACAAGGTGGGTGAGCGCGCGTGGTTGAGGGCGCGTGAGGAGGCGAAGACCCGCCTGGGCGCCGACTTTTCCTTGAAGCGCTTCCACGCCTACGCGCTCGCCCTCGGACCGATGGGCCTTGACCCTTTGGAGGAGGAACTTCGTCGGTGGGACGGTTCCTAGGACCCGTCGAGTAGCGCCGTTTCGTTCGAGGCGAGGTGGCGCTTCGCGTTACGGGGTCGAGGGCGCGACGGCGAACTCGCGCGGCGTCCACGGCACGACGGGCGAGGTCCGGCGCTGGTAGTTCGCGTACTCGGGGTAGCGAGAGAGGGTGATCCGCTCGGTGAACCTGGTCGAACCGACGAAGAGCAGGGTCAAGAGCGTCGGCCCGAGCACGGTCCACTGAACCAGAGACCCCGCGGCGACGCTGCCCATCAAGAAGAAGAGCCACCACTGAGCGAGTTCGAAGAAGTAGTTGGGGTGGCGCGAATAGCGAAAGAGACCGTTATCGAGAAACTGCCGTTGAGGAACGCGGCCGGCGTCGAGGTCGCGGCGCTTCGAAGTCTGAAATCCCACTGTTGTTGGTCGGCGATCGTCTCACCGAGCGTGCACGCGAGGAAGACCAACGCGAGGATGGCGTCGAGGACGCCGTAGGTGGTCTTCGCGCGATGTTCGTAGGCGCCGTAGGCGGGCAACGCGATCAGGACGAGGATGACGTTCTGGTAGATGACGATGAAGAACAGGTTGAAGAGCTGGAACTGCCAGGGACGCATCGCGGAGCGCAGCACCGCCCACCGGTAGTCTTCGACGCCCGAGTAGCCGCCCTTTCGAGCGAAGTTGTAGGTCAGTCGCGCTCCCCAGAGGGTGACGAGCGCGGCCATGACGTCGAGGCGTGCGTTCGCGAGTCCCGCGTACGCCGCGAAGACCCAGGTGTAGAACACGGGCGCGATCGACCAACTTCGATCGACCCATGAGGTGTCACCCGTCGCCAGCGAGGCGACCCACGCGAAGGCGCAGGCAACGATCGCGATGAGGACGACGAGAAGAAGCGGCGTCATCACTGCGTCAGGTAGACGGGGGGTCCTTGCGTCGTCGGCCGAGGAGCCACAGGAAGCCTCGGCCAAATCTCCCGACGTTCTCGCTGCGTCCGTGCGCCGCGTCGTGATCGAGGCGCGTGCCGTGCACCCCGTCGCTACTCGTCGTAAGACCGGCGAGCTGGATGTTGCTGGCCTCGGCTCCTCGGGGAACCTTGGCCATTCGACGTCTCATTTTCCTTGGTTTTTCACCGGAAGTTCCCATGACCGCATCCTCTCACACAACCGACGACGCCTCGCCAACAACGTTCGCTCGCCGGGCAACGTCAGGTCGACGACACGTCCCAGAGGTGATGGTAGGGATCGTGCAGACCGTAGGTGCCGAGCGAACTGACGCTGAACAGGCTGCCGTTGGAGCGAGTTCCGGGCCGATCCCACTGCGGCGGCGTCACCGTGTCGAACCGGTCGGCGTAGCACGCGGCCGCGTCCAAGAGCTCCCCGATGACGAGCGCGGGATTTTGCAGGTCGTAGCGGTCCTCGAGCGCGGTCTCGTCCTGATCCCAGTTTTGAAACGTTGGCCCGTCCTCTTCGAGCATCAAACGAAGTCGTTCATCGAAGATCCGATAGACGTCACGTACGTGACAGGCGTACTCGAGGGCTGACCAGCGGTCCTCACTGGGTCGAAGCCGGACGTCTTCGCGTCGAAGGACGCCCGACCACTGGGCTGCGTTGTCGCGTATGGCCTGGCTGAACGCCGATCGGGGGTAGTCCTCAGCATTGAAACCACACTCGTCGCACGGTCGCTCGAGGACCCAGGTCCAATCCTTGGTGTCGGGGGAGATGGGCATAGGACGAATCCTACGTTGGAGTCAAAGGGAGCCAGAGCGCTTCTCCTTGCGACGATGCCCCGGCACCGGGCCGGGGCATCGTCGTCGTGGCGAGGGATCAGCTGGCGGCGATACCCTCCGACGCCTCGGGGATGTTGAAGATCGTCTCAAGGGGCGTCAGCGAACCTCCGGTGCCGATCGCGAACGCGTCCACGGTGCCCGCGCCACCACTCTCGACGTAGAGATAGTGGGCGTCGGGCGACACGACCGAGTCCGTGGTACCGGCGTGCGTGCTGGCCGCAGTGGCGTCGACGAGCTGCGGGCTTCCCGTGTTGCTTTCGTCGAAGGTGCTCACCGAAGCGCTGCCCGCATTAGAGCCGAAGAAGTAGCCGTTGGCCGTCGAGATCCAACAGAGCGCTACCGCGCCGTCACTCACGGTTCCGAGTGAGGTCAAGGTCCCGTCGGCGTTGACGCGGTAGGTCGTGACTGAAGAGTTCGACGCTTCGGTCGCTACGACGTTGCCCGCGTTGTCAAAGACGAAGGCGAACGGCAGGTCGTTCACCGAGGGCGTGACCACAGGGACGGCGCCGAGGGTTCCGTGGTCGCCCACGGAAAAGACGTCGTAGGCGTTGGTCGACAACTTCGTGGTGATGACTAAGTGCTGGCCATTCGGGGTGTAGCCAACCTCTCCGGCCGCGTGATGGAAGTCCGGTGGCGTCGTGTTGGAGAGGCCGAGTGAGCGCACGTCATCGGCAAGCGCGACGAGTCGGTGGCCCCTCAAGACGTACTCGGCCACGGATCCCGCGCCGCCCGCGTTGACGACGGCGACGTACTTGCCCGACGACGCCACGGAGTCGGGGAAGAGCCCTTGACTGGAGATCTGCTGTACCAAATCCAGCGCCGTGCCGTCGACCGAGAAGACCGAGACCGTGTCGCTGCCGGGATTCGTGGCGATGAGCTCCTTGTTGTCGTTGACGAGAGTCAATCCTCCTTGACTCGCCAAGGGATCGGCCGTGGCGCCCGCCGCGCTAGCGCCGTTGCCGCCAGTGCTGTAACTGCCAGCAAAGGAGATCGTTCCGTCCGTCGCGCGTAGGTAGCTCAGCACGGTGTTGCCCGCTGCCGCGTCCGTCTCTATGAAGAGGGCGTGTCCTGCGTCCGACGAACCTTTGGGCGCCGCCGCGCTGGCCGCGCCGGTGAACGTAAAGAGTCCGAGGCCGAGCGTGAGCGCCGTGGCGCTAGCGGCTCGCAGTGATGATTGACGTTTCATCTCATTCTCCTGAGTGGGGCGAAGTTGCCAATGAACAGTCCGGCGACGCGCGGTTGCGTTACAAGGTCGTCGCGAGTGCAGTGGCTTTGCCCGGTATCGTGGCGACGTGGACGACGCCGAGCTTCTCCAGAAGTTGGTGGAGGGTGACGAACGAGCATTCGTCGAGGTCGTGACGCGTTACCACCTGATGCTGGTGCGCGTCGCACGCTACTACGTGAACAGCGACGCCAGCGCCGAGGACGTCGCGCAAGAGACGTGGATCGCGGTACTTCGCGGGGTGAACCGCTTCGAGGGTCGCTCCTCGTTCAAAACATGGCTCCTCAGAATCTTGGTGAATCGAGCTCGTTCGACGGGGGTGAAGGAGCACCGCGTGGTGCCGTCTGATCTCCTAACGAGCGAGCGTTCGGTGAGCGCCAGCCGATTCGATCAGGGAGGGTTGTGGACCGATCCACCCGTTCCCTTCACCGAGAAAATTGACGACGGCATCGTGAACGGACCGATCGTGCAACTCGTGCATGACTGCATTGGCCGCCTACCCGCGTCGACCCGGGCGGTTGTAACGCTTCGCGACGTCGAAGGACTATCAACGGCGGAGGTTGCCGAACTCTTGGACTTGACCGAGGCCAACGTGCGGGTCATTCTGCACCGGTGCCGAGCACGAATACGATCCGAAGTCGAGGCAACTATGCGGGTGGACAGATCATGAGGTTGACCCCGAGCCGGCTCGTGTGCCAAGAGGCCGTCGAGCTCGCGAGTGACTACCTAGAAGGTTCTCTCTCTCGTCGGGACCGTCGACGGTTCGAAAAGCACCTCGCGGACTGTGACGGATGCAGCGCGTACCTCGAGCAACTACGGCTCACGATCGCCGCGAGCGGATCGACAACCCCTGATGAGTTGGCGCCAGAGGTCCTCGATACGCTCAGCGAGCTTTTTCGAAGGTTTCACGAAGACGACTGACTGGTTGAGCGACTCTTGAGCCAGCCCAGCACCCCCGCGAACACCCGACGATTGGATCACTCAACGCCAAAACGGGACACTTAACGCAGCGCCTCCAACGGGCGGCCATTGGGCAACTGGCGTCAGCCTCCCGACTGCGAAAGAAGACCCTGTATGAGTGACTGCGTGACGATGGTGGGGTTCGGCGGTGCGTCGATGCTGAGCGCGGCGTGGGCTGCAGTGACGGTGAGGCCCACGGTGTCGTTCCCCTGGCCCGAGACCCCGCTCGGCGCCGTGACGTTGATCGAACCTCCGGTGGCAGCGGAGCCTGACGTCGTGACGTTGAGGGTGTACGTGCCCTGGACTGACTTCGTCGTTATCGTGCTACCGGTCAGACTCTGGATGGTCGGCAAAACGGCGTTCACGACTGATTGCAGGGTTCCCGTCTGCGAGTAGCCGCCGTTGGGCAACGTCGTGTACGGCGCGGCCGCGATGAGTTTAGAGAGGTCGTCGAAGATGGTCCGTGCCGCCGCCGCGTCATTGGCGGCCTGCGTCGCCTGCGTCGGCGTCGTCGTCGTGGTGACGGAGTCCAAGAGGCTCTTCGGGAGTTCGAACCAGCGCCCGCCCATCAGGAGCTGCAGTGCCGTGACCTCGGTCCCTGGCAAGTTGACGCCGGGGACGTTGGCCGCGGCGGAGATGTTGAGCTGTACGTAGAGGTTGGAGTCGACCACTCGGACGTCGGCCAATGTCTGCTTGCCCTCGCTGACGACAATTTCGGCGTTGGCGGTTCCGCCCGACTGCGATAGCGCCGCCCCTGAGGGATTCGAGTAGTTCATATCGATCGACAAGACGTTCAGTGCAGATTGAGCTTGGGCGGTTCCTGGACCGGAGGCGACGCCCGTGAAGTGCAGTTGCAAATCGGGGGACGCACCCAGTGACGTGACCGCCTGATCAATGGAGGCCTGAGCCCCACAGGACGCCAGTCCCAACGAGGCACCGACCAAACCCACGAGCATGATCTTTCGCACGCCGACCCCCTCGTCATTTCGCGCTCATCGGCGCTACCGGCTCGAAACTACAGCTCTCGCGGAACTGTCCAATCGCTCTCGAAGGACCGGATCTAACGAGACAGTATCATCTTGCGATCGCTGAGCTTAGAGAAAAGACGTTCATACGTGCTTCTCACCTCGACCGTCGCCCTTCACCGTCAGGGTGTAGGTCCAGGTGCCGGTATCACCAGCGGCGTCTTTCATGGTGCCCGAGACAGTGTAGGTTCCCGCTTCCAACGGGCCGTCGGCCACCGTGACGACGCCCGAATCCGAGACTTTCACGTGCGCACTGTCGTGGTCGTTGTCTTCATCGCTGGAGCTGACAGAGGTCGTCATGAACGTTACGGCTCCGGTGGCGCCGGTCACGTTCACTTGCGTGGAGAAACGCGCTGAGTCGTGGAACGTGGTCTTGCCCGAGAAGGGTGCAATCTGGGTGATGGTGGAGGCGATGACCGTGAAGGTGTACGTCCAGGTTCCGTTGTCAACGGCGGCGTCTTTCATGGTGCCCGAGACAGTGTAGGTTCCCGCTTCCAACGGGCCGTCGGCCACCGTGAGGACGCCCGAACTCGAGACTTTCAGGTGGCCAGGATCGTGGTCGCCGTCACCGTCGCTGGTGTGCCCGCCTGTCGTGGTGAAGGTGACGGCGCCGGTGTTCCCCGTGACGTTCAGTTGAATCGAGAAACTCGACGAGTCGCCGGTCGTGGTCGTGCCCGAGAAGGGCGCGATCTGGGTGAAGGTGGTGGGCGGGGCGATCGCGCTAAAGACCGCGTAGAGCACGGTGTTCGCGCTGATGCTGAAGGTGGCGCCGGGGGCGTAGCTCGTGCCCAGGCCGTTCGACTGGGTGTTCCAGCCGCCAAAGGTGAAGCCGGCCTCGGCGAGGTCGCCGGTGTTGCCGAGCACCGTCACCGCGGTGCCCGAGGCGTAGGGGCTCGAGGGGTCGCTCGGCGCGGTGCCCGAGGTCGCCGAACCACCCTGGTAGGTGAGGGTGAAGGTGGTCGAGCCCACTACCACCTTGTCAGTGTTAGATGAACTGTCGGTGAAGTTGCCTACGGTGTCAGTGAACGACGCACTGGCGTGGTAGGTGCCCGCGAGAGCGCCGGTGATGGTGCACGTTGCCGTCCCGCTTACGAGGGTGGTGTCCGAGCACGTGAGGGGGTTGGCGTTGGGATCCGTGACGTTCCAGACGATGGTGCCGCCCGGTGTTCCCGTTCCCGGGCCGAGCGCGCTGACGGTGGCCGTGAAGGTGAAGGTGGCCCCGGTGACCGGGCTCGACGCGTTGTCCGTGACGACGGTGGTGGTGCCGTCGGCGACCACCACCACGGCCGCGGCACTGCCCGAGGAACCGAGGAAGTTCGCGTCGCCGCCGTAGGTACCGGCAAACGTGTAGTTTCCGGGCGCCGTCTCGACAATGGTGCAGGTAGTGCCAGATGAGAGCGTGATAACGCAGGTCTTGGCCGGACTGCCCCCGTCCGAGACGCTCACGGTCCCCGTCGGCGTGCCCGAACCCGGCGCGACCGGCGCGACCGTCGCGGTGACGACGATCGTCTCGCCCGAGACGTAGGTGGAGAGGTCGGTCGTGAGTCCGGTCGCGGTCGCGGCCTGGTTGACGATCTGGGTCAACGGCGCCGACGGCGACGAGGCCAAGAAGTTGGTGTCGCCCAGGTAGGTCGCGGTGATGACGTGCGAGGCGGGCGAGGTGTAGCTGACCGAACACGTGGCGCTGAGGCCGGTGAGCGCACTACCTGATGAACCGCCGCATCCGACGATCGGGGTGGCGCCGTCGAGGAATTCGACGAAACCCGTGGGCGTGCCCGTACCAGGCGACGTGACGGCGACGGTGGCGGTGTAGCCCACCGTTTGTCCGACGACCGAAGGGTTGGCTGAAGAGAGCACCGTGGTCGCGGTCGCGGCCTGGTTGACGATCTGGGTCGCGTTCGCCGTTTTCCCTTGATAAGTCGCCGTTACAGTCTGCGAGCCAACGGCATTTGACGTGCAAGAGGCGGTTACGGGGACGCACGTGCCGTTCGTGATTGTCAACGTTGAAGCAGCCGTGACGTCGGTCGAGTTGTCAAAGTTGTCAAATGCTTTGACGGTGTAAGTGACGGGCTGACCAGTGACAACGGTAGAAAGTGTCGGGGTGATCGTAATGCGGTCGAGATTTGTGAGAGCGACCCGGACGGACCCAGTTCCGGTGCCTTGGCTTGAGAGGTAGGCTTCGGCAATCGCGCCGAGGCCCAGAATGATGATGAAGCCCAGGATAATGGTTCCAAAGAGACTCCATGGTCGTGATTTCGTGCGAAATCTGAGTGGTAGCGAGATGCTCACGACTTGACCTCAGACATCTCAAGAAAGTCCGATGTCGAATAGTTACCGTCGGAATATAGGAGGTTGGTGCTCGCGTCTTTGATGTCGACGGCGGCGTACGCCGCCGTCGGGTACGGCACGATGGTCGCTAGCATGACGGCGGCGACGAGACGGGTGTCGTCGAAAGTCATGACTCCCTTGTCGAGAACCTCGTCGGAGTCGGTCGTTCTAACGGGCACGAGATCCTCGTTCGACGACGTGTTGGCAGTCTCTGTCCCCGTGAAGGTGACGAATGGGCCCGCGATCCACTGATTCACCTAAGACGTTGCGACCGTCGAGGCCAAGCACAACGTGATCTACGTGGCAAGAATCGTGCACTGAAGCGTACGTGGCAGAACCTACGTAGGTGAAGAGAAAAGTCGTGCCTTCGCACGGGTCTTGGTTCGTGACGGTGTCAATTAGAGAAATGGGCTCTGAAACGACGTTTGACCCTGATGGGGGCACGATAAGTGATCCTGAAAACGTCGTCATAGTGGCGTTGAGATTGGCACGCGAGCAAGTAGGAGGTGCCGTGATCGAGCTGATGCTAAGAGAATTGACGGTGATTGGAACATTTGATGGGTTTTGCACCGTGTAGAAGAGGTAGCGCTGTACTCCGGGATAGAGGAGGGCAGCAATCTGTGTGGTAGGCGAACTGCTGATGGTACTTGTGATCGTGAATCTCGGACTTGAGTTGGCTTCGTTGGGCGGGCTTCCCGAGGCAATTGTGGCCTGTTCGGCGACGTAGGCGAACGCGACGGTAGCGAGCGCCGTAGCGCAGGCCCTAACCATCGAGTTCGCTCGCATGAAGTTCGTCTCCTTCGTCCACTCGGTATTCGTTGGATTGGAGCACAACCAAGAAATCCAGGTCGGCGAGCCGGACCGCGGCGTTAGCTCGCCGCGGTCCGGCCCTACCGGCTGCTGAGCCAGTGGAGAACTGATCCCTACTGGCTTGACTTCCTAACTGGCGGTGAAGGTCAGGCCCACCGACTTGCCTTCGCACACGTTTTGATTGGTCGCGTTAGCAGGCATACTGATAGACGCCGTTCCCACCCAGTCGATACTCGATCCGGCACCGATGCTCTGGCCGACCGCGTCGGGTGAACCGTTGATGGTAAACCAACTCGCGAGACATCCAACGACAGCACTCGACGGGACACCGGCCGTGGTCTCAATGTTTCCACTACCATCCTGCGCAATAGCGATCGTTACCGAGGTCACGTAGGTGCTGCTGGAACCGGGGTTCGAGATGGTGAAGTTGATTGGCTGATTCGGGCCACCAGGGTAGAGATCGACGGTGTTGCCAACGTTGAACTCAATCTGTGGAATGTTCGTAAGCGTGCCGTCCTGGTTGAGCGTGTCCAAGCCGCAGTTAGAGCCGGTCATCGTGGAGTACGAAGCAAATCCGCTCCCCAACGCGGCACAGGTGACTTCACCCGGGCCAATATCTCCCTGGACCCCCGACACGAAGACGTTGTCGGGATTGGTGTCGCTACCGGCGGTGATGTTGGACGCCTTCGACAACATGACGTTCAACGAGCTACCTGGTCCCGATAGCGCGTTGTAGGCGATGCCGTAGACGATCGAAGACGGGAGAGTTATGTTCTGTGGCTGGAAATCGAACGTCGCGGTGTAGTTGATTCCGTAGTAACACTTGCCGTCGGCCGCGTTGTACCACTGCGTTCCGTCATTTGGATAACCTGACCAGTTGTTTCCGGACTGGCACTCCGTCGGATTCGCGACGTGCGCGGCCGAGGGACGGTACGGGATGTTGAACGTTTGAGTGTCCGTCGCTATCGCCGTGCCCGCTGGGCTTCCCGCTGCGTAGATGTTGAGCGTTATCGCTAACGGGAACGTGGCGCCGGGTGTCGTGGTGCAGGTAGCACCAGAACCGGTCTCGCAGGCCTGCGAGTCAAGTGGCACCACGACGTTGTTGAGGTGCGCCGATGTCGCCGCCAACGTGATCGCGTTTCCGAACTGGGTAATACCGGTGCCTCCGTAACTCTGGCTCCACGTGTCAGGTGGCGTCGGAGAGGTCATACTGTCGTAGGCGGGCGTACCACTGGGGTCTTGAGTGATGTTGACGCTGCTCGCGGTTCCTATGGGGGCGTTGCCCGTACCGGTTCCGCCGCCGCCGAAGTAAGCGTAAGCAATTCCCCCTCCTAAGAGAGCGACCGTGAGTGCAAGTCCACTCACCGCTAACTTCCTGTGATTTCTATAGAATTTCATTTTTGGCCTCCTGAGCACTTTGGTTGGTTTTATTCGTGAAACGGGTGAAGGTTTCGCCGTTCGCTCCCCACAGACCAGGCGACCAAGTTGGGCCTGTGGATCGATACGTCACCCTTTACTACCGAGGATCTCCAAAGTGGACGCTCCCCGTTGAAGCGGAGCAAGGGGGAACAGTCGCGATGACCCCTCCACCGGAACCGCAACACCCTTTTGAATAGAGGCCCTCGGAGAAGCAGATGCTTCACGAGACGACCTCGCCAACTGAACTTGTAGTGATCGAGCCGCGACGGCGCAACGTACTGGCGTCGCGAAGCAGTCGCCGAGTAGGGTGAGGCGCGACAATGAAGAAGAAATCCTGCCCAGTGGTCAGGGTAAACGGTACCTTTGCGGGGAGGAATTCACGAGATTCAACTCGCGGGTGCACAACATTTTTTGTGTCAACGTGTTGCGACACAACCAAAGCATTCGTCACAACCTCCCCAGTCCGCCCCCGCGGAGTGATTCTTAGTTCAATAGTTATCTCGTTGTCAACTGAGTGTGATTCCCTAGTTGTTTTGTTGGCCCTTTCAACATCGGCCGGGTGCCACTCGAAGGGACTTGTTCGGAAAGGAGAACTCAAATCCGAGGTATATAACGGATCCAGGCGTACAATGATTTCGGTCCTGGAGCCGAAAAGGCCCCTTTCACGACGGCTGCGTGGAGGGCACAGACGCGAGAGAGCCGCGGAGTTCTAATCGAAGGGAATACACGCGTCAAGAATGACCGTCGCAAGCGGAGGTTCGAGGGCTTGAAGTCGTCAATGCGGGTCTTGGAGCTGGAGTAAACCAGGCAGTTTTCGTCGATTAGTCGTTTTGGATCTATCGGCGCGCGGCAGAGCACAAGTGAAAATTATTCGGGTGTGAAGCCGCTTCGTTCGAACGCGAGTCCTTCGAATCCTCTTGAAGAAGCTGGATCGCCGGGTGTCCGACGAATCAAGTGTCGTCCGCACGGCTCGCCGAGGGCGCGTCGAGAAAATCTAGGTCTACGCTCCATTCTCCTGCGAGTGGCTCTAGTGACTCCGACAGCACGTCGTCTTCCGCGACGACCGGTGTACCGATAGTTCAGGTGCTCACCCCGCTTGTGTGGTCTGTCGCGCGTGCAGGACTATATTCGTGTCCCCTGACGCGCGACGTTCAAGATTGAACCGGCGCGCCCGGTTGAACGTCGTACGGAGGACGAAACTCGCGGAGCGCACGTTGGCGTCAAGGTTCCACAGAAGTGCGCGATCGATCGACGAGCTCTTCTAGAGTCTCAGCATGAACGATCCGAGCGAACAGACGTCTCACCTCGCGGCACTATCCGTCGAAGAAATTACGCGACGGTTCGCGGACGGCTCGCTGACGTCGCTGTCTCTCGTCGACAACTTTCTCGAGCGAATCGCGGCACTCGATGAACACGACACACCGATAGCGCTCAGTTCGATCGCGGCGTTGTGCGCCGACGCGCGTGGCGTCGCGATCGAACGCGACGGCGAACGATCGAGTGGAAATGTTCGAGGGGAACTTCACGGAGTGCCCGTGTTGATCAAAGACAACATCGAAGCAGTCGGACTACCCGGAGTCGCGGGTTCGACGTCACTGCTCGGACGCGCGAGTCGCGACGCCACGTTGGTGACGCGACTTCGAGACGCCGGCTTGATCATTCTTGGAAGTACCAATCTGAGTGAGTGGGCGAACATTCGATCACCACGTTCGACGAGTGGTTACTCGGCTACCGGGGGTCTCGTCGCGAACCCGTGGGCACTCGATCGTTCCGCGGGTGGCTCGTCGTCAGGTTCTGGGGCGGCGCTCGCGGCCGGACTTGCACCACTCGCCGTAGGTACCGAGACTGACGGGTCGATTGTTTGTCCGGCGTCAGTGAATGGTGTCGTTGGTCTTAAGCCCACGGTGGGCACCGTGCCAACGACGTACGTCGTGCCGATCAGTTCGAGTCAAGACAGTCCCGGACCGATGGGACGAAACGTGAATGACGTTGCCCTTATATATAGTGTGCTCGCACGAAGCAGCGCGCCAGATGTTGGTGAGGCGCCAAGGGTCGTCACGGCGTCGAACTGGCGAACCGGTCATCCGCAGACCGACGAGTTCTTCGACGACGTCGTGAGCTCTATTCGCCTCGACGGTCTCGTCGTCACCGATCGCGATCTCGCTCTTCCCGGTGAATCAGAAGGTCGTGACGAAGAAGCCGTCCTCTTCGCCGAGCTGTACGACGACTTGAGCGCGTACCTTGTCGAACGTCCGGGCAGTGGGGTCGCGTCACTCGAAGACGTCATTGCCTTCGAGGACGAGAACCACGAACGAGAACAGCGCTACTTCGGGCACGAAAACTTCCTCGCCGCCGTGAAGAGTGGGGGCCGAAATGGTCCCGACTACGCCGATGCCCGAAAGAGGAATCTGGCCTGGGCGGTGGAGACCTGTCTCACGCCGGGACTCGACGGGTTCGACCTCGTCATCGCCCCGGCGTTCGGACCGAGTTGGAAGAGCGACCTCTCCGTCGGAGGTCATCCGGGACCGGCGAGTCCCGCCACGATGGCGCCCGCGATCGCCGGCTGGCCCATTATGTGTCTGCCCATCGGACTCATCCAGGGACTACCGGTTGGACTCGCGATCATTGGTCGCCCCCACAGTGAGTGGGTGATGATCGACGCCGCTCGGCGAATCGAGAAAACTATTCATCATCGCGGTTCGTTGCCGGCGCCCCTCTGGCGTTTACCAAGCAGAGGTTGAGGTCGTAACGGCTACGACCACCGATGTCTCCGTTCTCGCGGCGTGACCTAACAGATTCAAACGAAAGTCCTTGGTCTAGGCGCCGCGACGATGTTCATTACTATTCCACGGCACACGCGTCGATTATCTTCCGAGCCCAACCGAGGTGGACAGCGCTGGAAGCTTGACGAGGGTCGTTGGCTCGGTGGTTGTCAAGAAGGTGGATAACAAGCGTTCTGCCTCCAGCCCCAGACCTTCAACACGGCCGAAGGAATCGCGAGAGGACACTTCGTACCTCTTACGCCACCCAGACCGTCGTTGAAGACGGTCCAGGTACTCGTTCCAGCGGGTCTGAAGAACAAGTTGTAGGCGCCGTCGTCTTGGGTGCCGACTAAAGCCGCCATTGACTTACCGCTCGGGCGAGGGCCGGCGGCCGCGTAGTAGTGATTCGTGGTCGGATCGAAGGCGAAGAAGGTCGTGCCGGGTTCGAGGCCCACGTAGTCCGACGGTGGCAGTTGGTGGTACGCCGCCGCGGCGTCTAGAAGGCTAGAGCGGACCGCTGGCGTTACGACGAGATCTCGCGTCACGGCGGTGAACGCCGGGGGAGCGCCTGACGAGGTCGTGGTCGTCGAGGATGAGGTCGACGAAATCGCGGTCGGTGTTGACCCGCACGCCGAGAGCAAAAGGGAGCCGCCAACGAGCATCAGAAGAATAAGCACTCTTCGATTCATCGCGGAACTCGCTTCGCTGTATTCCCAGCCTCAGTGTAAGCAGGGTTCTCGGCGGAGCGCGGTCATGCTTCGCGCGCCGAGACGCCAGGTCCTGGCGCGACGTGGTGGACCGCGCGAAGTCGAATTAGGGTCCTTTTTGCCAAAGTCCCGGCTCCAGCACACCGGAGATATCGAAGATGAACGGACAATGACTATCCGGTCGCCAACGCCAACGTCCCAGAGCGCGTCGATGACGTCGTCGTTATAGATACTCAAATTGGAACAATCTTTGGAGACGATCATGATCTCCACGGAAGTCTGGAAGTACATCCATGGTGAACGCGTCCAATTGGTTGAGACCTGGACGAGTCTTTCTCCTGAACAGTGGGCTACTCCTTCTTGGTGTGGAGGCTGGTAGGTCAAAGATGTCGCGGGTCACGTCGTGGCCGCCGCGGAGCAGACGGCGCCCAGCTTCTTCAAAGACATGGCAAAGGCCGGATTTAGATTCGACGTTCTCGCCGGCGGATAGCAGGTTTCTACGGGACCTTGGAATCAAGAGGGTTCACGTCTTGAAATCGTAAGACGAAACGTCACTCCCAAAGACCGATTCGAGCAGATCGTTGGTGCGTACGGTGAGTCCGCGAGAGACAGGTATTCTCGCTTTAGCAGGGAAAGAGCGTACGACGAATCGAGACAACGTGACCGAGCGACCGCAGAGAATCTCGTACTTTCCCCTCGCGGAAATGGATAGCCAGATGATGGCGGTCATGAGTCGATGCGCTGTCGAGGGGACACCTCGCCCGGAGAGTTCGGCCATCCGAGCACACTCGCAGGGCGCCTTCTGGGCCTACGACCAAGCGTGGGATCGGCTCTTTCGAAATGGCGTGGTGGACCACCCGATCAAAGAGCTCTGCCGCGTTTACGTCTCTCGTTCGGTGAAGTGCGAGTACTGCGGCAATCAGCGAAGCGAAGCCGCGCAACGGGCCGGCATCTCTGAAGGAAAGCTCGACGAGCTCCTCAACTTCGAGACGTCGAGTACCTACTCGGAGCGAGAACGAGCCGCCCTCTCGTACGCGGAGGCCATCACGTGGCGCCTCGACCCCGACGAGAGTTTCTGGGAGCGTCTTCAAAAGCACTTTTCTGAGGAGGAGTTGGTCGAGCTCGCGTGCTTCATCTCCTTGACCATGGGTCAGCAGAGTTGGATACGACTGCTCAACATCGACCACCACCAGGTGATGGCGGGCAGCGCGGCCTCAATGGCGCCCGGCTTCGAAGACAAGGACGCGCTGGACGCGTCAAAGCAGAGTTCGGAGTACTGGGGCGCCTCGAAGCGTTCGTGACGCCGAGTCCTTTGAGAGCGACGTTGCCCCCCCTGTCGCGAAGTGAAGACTCGCCGACTGAGACGTTCGTTTCAGGTCGAATGAAACTCAGTGGCCCGGACCGTTGCCGTTGCCGTTCCCGTTGCCGTTGCCGTTACCGTTGGGGGGCGCGGGAGGAGTCGTCGTCGTGGTCGTCGTGCTCGGGGCGCTGACGCCGAGCGCGGCGGCGAGGTTTGCAACATCGTGCAGGAGTGTCGATCCTTCACTCGCGCTGATGAATCCGCTCTGGGTGCCGTTGACCACGGTCGTCGCCGCTTG
>DATLTW010000079.1:0-28336 GCA_035533495.1 Acidimicrobiales bacterium
TTCGAGGTGAACCACTTGTGCCCGTTGATCACCCAGTAGTCGCCCTCGCGCACGGCCTCGGTGGTGATCGAGCGCGGGTCAGAGCCGGCGTGCTCGGGTTCGGTCATCGAAAAGCCCGACTCCATCTCGCCCGCGATGAGCGGCAAGAGCCACTTGGCCTTTTGCGCCTCGGTGCCGTACTTCACCAGGATGCTGGCGTTGCCCGAGTTGGGCGCGGCGATACCGAACAGGGTCGGTCCGCCCACGCCGTAGGCGAGGATCTCGTACATGTAGGCCAGTGACAAGAAGTCCAGCCCCGCGCCGCCGTACTCCTTGGGCAGATGGGGTGCCCACAGCCCAGCCTGGAAGACCTTGGCCTTGATCTGTTCTCGCAACTCGATGCTCTTTCGCCGGCTCGACTCGCGCTCTTCCTTCTCCAGGCCCATCCCATAGCGCGAGCGCCACAACGCTTCTTCGTTGGGCAGCACCTCGGCGTTGATCACGTCCGCCGTGCGCCGACGCAGGTCGTTGATGGTGGGGTCCAAGCCCGGTATGGGCGTCACGTTGATGGCCATTTACTGCTCCTCGTCAATCTTGCAAATTCTCTACCTCGATTATGGCCGAGCGGCGAGTACCCGGGTCCTGGGTGAGCATTGCGGCGCCAATCACCGGGTACCACCGAGCCCGCTCACCACGCTGGCGCGTGGGGATCCTTGAGTGCGCCGTTCTACTCTGGAGGGGTGGACGTCGTCTTAGGCATCGAAACGAGCTGTGATGAGACGGCCGCGGCCATTGTGGACGAGCACTTTCACGTCCTCTCTTCGGTTGTCGAGTCCTCCCTCGATCAACATCGGGCATTTGGCGGGGTGGTGCCTGAACTGGCCGGACGCGCGCACGTCACCACTATCGTGCCGGTCATTCGCCGAGCCCTCGATGAAGCGGGGCTTGACCCTCGTGCACCGAGCATTGAAGGGATCGCGGTCACGAGCGGCCCGGGACTGATCGGCTCACTTTTGGTCGGTCTCTCGGCGGCGAAAGCGCTGGCTTTAGTGTGGGACGTGCCTTTCGTGGGCGTGAACCACCTTGAGGGCCATCTCTTCGCGCCGCTGCTTGACTCCACTGGTCTCGAGTGGCCCCTGATGACGCTCCTGGTGTCGGGCGGTCACAGCCTGATCGTGCTCCAACGCGGACCGGGCGAGCACGAGGTTCTCGGCGAGACCATCGACGACGCCGCGGGCGAGGCCTTTGACAAGGTTGCGCGCTGGCTCGGACTGGGCTATCCCGGGGGCCCCGAGATCGATCGACTGGCCATGGCGGGTTCGCCCGACGCGTTGAAGCTGCCAGTGTCGATGATCGGCGATGATCTCGACCTCTCCTTCTCGGGCTTAAAGACCGCTGTCGTGCGTGCGACCGAGCGCCAACGCGAGCTACCACTCGCCGACGTGGCAGCGTCGTTTCAAAAGTCGCTCTGTGAGCAGCTGCTGCGGAAGCTTCGCCAGGCCCTCGAGCGATACGAAGTGCGAGGCGTCGCCGTAGCGGGCGGAGTCGCGGCCAACTCGGCTCTTCGCGCGGGCGTCACGCAACTCGGAACAGAGTTCGGTGTGGCGTGTCACTTGCCCACGATGTCCATGTGCACCGACAACGCGGCGATGATCGCCGCCGCGGGACTTTTCCGTCTGCGCGCTGGTGGGGCGAGCGAGTTGAACCTCTCGGCCGAGCCGAACTGGCAGTTAGCCGACGTGTCGTGAGTGAGACCGGGGTGCCCCTCGACGTCGCCAGTGTCGATCCGGATCCTTTCGGGCAATTTCAAACCTGGTTCGACGAAGCGCAGCCTTTTATGCACGAGCGCGAAGCCGTCGCGCTGGTGACGGCGACGCCCAAGGGCGCGCCCAGCGCGCGCATGGTGCTACTGCGTCATCACGATCAGCGATCGTTTGGCTGGTACTCCAACTACGAATCGAGAAAGGGCGGCGAACTCTCGGCCAATCCCCACGCTGCGCTCCTGTGGTACTGCGAGCCGTTGGGCCGTCAGATTCGCATTGAGGGCACGGTGATCAAGATGAGTCCGCTGGCCTCCGACGCCTACTTCGCCACCCGTGCACGGGCCAGTCAACTCGGCGCCATCGCCAGCGATCAGAGCCGTGCGTTGGCGAGTCGCGCCCAGCTCGAAGCGCGCTTTAGCGAACTCAGAGGTGAATACGAGGGCCGCGACGTCCCTCGCCCGGCGTACTGGGGCGGCTACTACTTGACGCCCAGTCGATTCGAGTTCTGGCAACACCGCGACGATCGCTTGCACGATCGAGTGATCTATCTGCTCGAGGACGCGACGTGGCGCCTCGAACGTCAGTTCCCCTGAGCTCTCGACGCTCGGGCGTGCGCTCGATGGCTGGTGCGCAGCTCGAGGGGAGCCACGATGCCCACCGTGATCGTCGACACCACGCCCGCGAGCTGAAAGATGGTCCGCGGGGCGAGCAGCGTCAACAAGAGTCCCCCCAGGACCATGGAACCGATCTCGGCGCTGGTGAACATCGCGCCGGTCGCGGCGAAGACCCGTCCGCGAAGCGCTTCGGGGGTCTGGACTGCGAGGAGCGTCGAGGCTGCGACGTTCACCACGCCAACGGCCACGCCCGTCACCGCCATCAGCGGAAAGACGTAGACGACGTGCTCCATGAGTCCAACCCCGCCGAGCAGGACACTGATTGCTGCGACGCAGATGAGGGCGGTTCGCACGAGGGTGAGCGGAACTTGTTTGAGGCGCCGCGACGCGAGCGCGCCCACGATGCTACCCACGCCAAAGCTCGTGCCCACCAGACCGTAGAAAAAAGCACTGGCGTGCAGCGTGCGCGTGATGAAAAAGACCTCGGCGACGTTGACGGCGCCGAGGGACAACATGAAGACCGTCACCGTCACGACGACCGGACGCAGCAGGGGATCGCGAAAGAGATGTCGGAGACCGGCGCTGAGTTCGTGCTCAGTCTTTTCGACGTGTGCGACCTTCGCCTGGGGTCTTCGGTCGGTACGCAAGAGCAACGTGCCCAGGCCAGCCAGGGCGAAGCTCGCCCCATCGAGGTAGAGCGGTCCGCTCTGGCCAACGGCCCCCACCAGGAGTCCACCAATCGCGGGTCCCGCCGTTATCGCCACGCCCTGGACCGACTGGATCGTCGACTGGGCGACCGCGACGTTCTCCTCGCCGCTCAACGTTGGCACGAGCGCTGAGTAGCCCGGCAGGGAGAAGGCGACCCCGCAAGTGAGCAGGGCCATCAGTGAGATGGTGGCGACGTCGCCGTGCCAGTAGCCAATCGCGGCACACACGAGGGCCTCGAAACCACAAAGCAGTGCCAGGAAGGTCTTGGCCGGCAGGTGATCCACGACGTAACCCGCCACGGGGGCAAGCGCCACCAGCGGCAGGGCCCCCGCGATGGCGAGCGCGGCGATCTGCCAACCATGGCCGTGGTGCGCGACGCGTAAAAACAGTGTGATCAGGGCAATTGAGTCACCGAGGACGGAGAACCCTCGAAACGCCGCCAACAACCGCAGGTCGCGTCGCTGCACCGAGGTAAGGGCCACCGATGCAGGTTAGAACCTGGCGGCGGCGGCGTTGGCACTCCGAGCGAAGGGCTGCTAAATTGGCAGTCGCAAGTATCGAGTGCTAATTGCTCAGGAGGCAAGAAGAATGAAGTTGCACCCACTAGAAGACCGCATCGTCGTTCGTCCCGATAACGCGGAGGCCACCACTGCTTCGGGCCTGGTGATTCCCGACACCGCCAAAGAAAAGCCCCAGCAGGGCGAGGTGCTCGCGAGCGGCCCCGGCCGGCGTGCCGACACGACTGGCGAGATCATTCCGACCGGTGTGAAGGTTGGCGACACTGTCGTCTACTCCAAGTACGGCGGCACCGAGATCACCGTCGACGGCGAGGACCTGTTGATCCTCTCGAGTCGCGACGTGCTCGCGACCGTTACCAAGTAGCCCGCGGCGAGCTCCGCTCGTCACTTTTCCTACATACGAAAGAAGACTCATGTCAAAGATGTTGAAGTTTGACGAGGACGCCCGACGCGGCCTCGAAGCCGGCGTGGACAAGTTGGCCGACGCGGTGAAGGTGACCCTGGGACCCAAGGGCCGCAACGTCGTGCTCGGCAAGAAGTTCGGTGCGCCCACGATTACCAACGACGGGGTTTCGATCGCTCGAGAGATTGAGCTCGAGGACCCCTTTGAGAACATGGGCGCCCAGCTGGTGAAAGAAGTCGCCACCAAGACCAACGACGTGGCCGGGGATGGCACCACGACCGCGACCGTGCTCGCTCAGGCTCTCATCAAAGAGGGTCTGCGCAACGTGGCGGCGGGCGCGAGTCCCTCGGGTCTCAAGCGTGGGATCGAAAAGGCCGTCAAGGCCGCCGTGGAGTCCATCGCCCAACAGAGCCAAGAAGTCGCCGGCAAGAAGCAGATCGCCCAAGTGGCGACCATCTCCGCGGCCGACACGGCCATCGGCGAAGTCATTGCCGACGCCATTGACAAAGTCGGCAAGGACGGCACCGTCACGGTCGAAGAGTCCAACACCTTTGGCCTCGAACTCGAGTTGACCGAAGGTATGCAGTTCGACAAGGGGTACCTCTCGCCCTACTTCGTCACCGACGTCGAACGTCAAGAGTCCGTGCTCGAAGACGCGCTCATCCTCTTCACCAGCAACAAGATCTCAGCGGTGCACGACCTGGTGCCGGTACTCGAGAAGGTGATGCAGTCGGGCAAGCCGTTGCTGATCGTCGCTGAAGACGTCGAGGGCGAAGCCCTGGCGACGCTCGTGGTGAACAAGATTCGTGGCACCTTCACCTCGGTCGCCGTGAAGGCGCCCGGCTTTGGCGAACGTCGCAAGGCGATGCTCCAGGACATGGCCATTCTCACCGGGGGCACCGTCATCTCCGACGAGATTGGTCTCAAGCTCGACAGCGCAACGGTGGACCTGTTGGGTACGGCGCGTCGGATCGTCGTGACCAAGGACGCCACGACGCTCGTGGACGGCGGCGGTTCGAAAGAAGACGTCGCCGGTCGTGTCGCGCAGCTAAAGCGCGAGATCGAAGACACCGACTCAGACTGGGACCGCGAAAAACTGCAGGAGCGCCTGGCAAAGTTGGCCGGCGGTGTGGCCGTGGTCAAGGTGGGCGCCGCGACCGAGATTGAGTTGAAGGAAAAGAAGCACCGCATCGAAGACGCCTTGAGTGCCACGCGCGCCGCCATTGATGAGGGCATCGTCGCCGGCGGCGGGACGGCGCTGGTTCGCGCGCGCGCTTCGGTTGACAAGCTCATGGAAACCTTAAGTGGCGACGAGGCGACGGGCGCACGCATCGTGGCGAACTCGCTCGAATCGCCGCTTCGCCATATTGCTCAGAACGCGGGCTACGAAGGTGCCGTCAAGGTGCGCGAAGTTTCCGACGCCAAAGGTTCCGTTGGCCTTAACGCCGAGACCGGTGTTCTCGAAGACCTCGTGAAGGCTGGTGTCATCGACCCCGCGAAGGTCACGCGCTCAGCGTTGCAGAACGCCGCTTCGATCGCCGCACTGTTACTCACGACTGAAGCGATCGTGGCCGACAAGCCCGAGCCCGCAGGTCCCCCCATGGGTGACGGCGGCATGGGTGGTATGGGCGGAATGATGTAGCACTCTGTCTACCAAGACAGTGAGAACGCCGGACCCGAAAGGGTCCGGCGTTTTTTTTGCGCGCGGTGCCGCCGTCCGTGACAGCGGCACCGAATTTTTCGAGGCGTGGCAAATCGTGACGGCCGCGCTCTCGATCGCAAATTACAACACCGTCCCCAAGGCCGCGTTCGCTCTAGACGCGGGCGGCCTCGTCGTTCGTCGCCTCAACGGCGACATGGGGCACGAGCCGATTGAGCCACGTGGGCATCCACCAGTTGGCTCGGCCAATGAAGTGCATCAACGCCGGCACGAGCACCGTGCGCAACACGAAGGCGTCGATCAAGACCGCGCCGCCCAGGCCGACGCCGAACTCAGCGATGACGCGTTGTCCGCCGAAAGAGAAGGAGAGGAAGACACAGATCATCACCAACGCCGCCGCGGTGATGACCCGTCCGGTGTTGGCTTGGCCGCGGACGATCGCCGCTTCGTTGTCGTTGGTGTTCAGCCACTCCTCGTGCATGCGCGAGACCAAAAAGACCTGGTAGTCCATGGAGAGCCCAAAGAGGATGGCGATCATGATGATGGGGAGGAACGACTCAATGGGCCCGGTGCCGGCGCGGATCAGATTGGTGCCCCAGCCCCACTGAAAGACCGCCACCACCAGACCAAAGGACGCGCCCACGGCGAGCAGGTTCATCACCGCCGCCACGAGTGGCACCAGGACGCTGCGAAAGGCCACCATCAATAACAGACAGCCCAAGAACACGATTACCCCTACGAAGAGCGGCAGTTTGCTCGTCAGCACGTTCGCGAAGTCGACGAAGATTGCCGTGATGCCGCCCACGTAGATGGTGGCGTGCGAGGCCGCCGTGGCCGCGGGGATGTAGGTATTGCGGATCGACGTGAGGAGCGTCGCGGTCCGCGCGTCCTGGGGGCTCGAAGCGGGCACGACGTTGATGATCCCGACGGTGCCCGCGCGGTTGGTGATAAGAGGCGTTACCGCCGCGACGTCGGGTTTGGTGGGCAGGGAGTGGTCGAGGCTCTCCATCGAGGCCCGGTCGCCGGGGTCCTGAATGGCCCCGACGATGGCGAGAGGTCCGTTGAAGCCGGGCCCGAAGCCCTGGGCCAAGAGGTCATAGGCCTGGCGCGTGGTCGAGCCGGCCGGGTCTGATCCCTGGTCGGAGCTACCGAGGTGCAAGGAGAAGAAGGGCACGATGAAGACAATGATCACGGCGAACGCGCCGAGCGAGAGGAGGCGCGGGTGACGCGACACATAGTGCGCCCAGCGCTGCCAGGGCCCCGAGACCACGACCGGCCCGGGACCGTGCTCTTGTAGCGCCCGCCGTTCGCGCCGACTGAGGACTCGGCGCTTTTGAAAGGCCAACAGCGAGGGCAGCAGCGACACCGAGGCCAGCATCGTGATGAGCACCGTGATCGACGCCGTGATGGCGACACCGTTGAGAAAGGAGAGATGAAGAATCAACATTCCGAGCAGCGCGATGCACACGGTCGTGCCGGCGAAGAGCACGGCGCGCCCGGAGGTATTCAATGCCGTGGTGACCGCCTGTTCGACGTCGGCGCCACGTTTTAGTTCCTGACGCGCTCGCGTGACGATAAAGAGGGCGTAGTCGATCCCCACGCCGAGCCCGATCAACGAGCCCAGAATCGGCGCGAACTGGGCGATGGCCAGCACGTGGCTTAAGAGAATGCCCATCGCGAGCGAGATCCCCAAGGCGAAGAGGGCCACGCCCAAGGGCAACAACATCGCAAAGAACGACCCGAAGGCCAAGATCAACACGATGGCGGTAGCGAGCAGACCGAATATCTCACCGGGACTTCCGCTGGGCGAGTTGACCTGGCCAAAGGCGTTCCCGCCGAACTGCACCTCGAGAGCGTTCGAGCGGATGGCCGAACCGACCGTCTCGACGGCTTGGATCTGGGCGGCCTTAAGGTGAAAGGCCGTCGAGGTGAAGTGCACGATGGCGTAGGCGATCGATCCGTCTTTGGAGAGCTGTGCCGCTCCAAGGCACGCCCCGTTGGGCAGCGTCTCACTCGCCGCGAAGGGGCCGGTGCAAAAGGGCGAGGTGACGGCGGCGACTTTGGGCAGGCCTTCGACCTTGACGAGCATCGCTTGAATCGTGGCCTCTTGTGCGGTGATCGGTCCGTGGGTGGCGCGAAAGACGATCTGGTCGGCGTCGCCCGACTCCCCGGCAAAGCCCTTGGCGAGCAGCGCTTCGGCTTGCGTGGAGTTGGTGCCGGGCAGGCTGAACTCATTCGAATAGGCCGAGCCCACCGACTGAGAGATGACGTTGATGAGAATAAAGAGCGCAATCCACGCGCCCAATACGTACCAACGATGGCGGACACAGTAACGGGCGAGAGATTTCACGGGGGCAATTTCTGATGGAGGGGCCCTTGACGCTACGGTGAGTACGTCAAAAGCACGATCAGTCTAGAGGAATCACGATGACGCCTATAAGCGAGCGCCCCGAACGCTTCGAGGGCCATCGATTTCCCCAGGTCATCCCCGAGCCCGAGGAGGTGCGGCCCGGTTCGCCGGCGCCGTGGGCCGCACTCGCGTCGTCACAGCGATCCGGTCTCACCCTTGGCGTGGTCGAGTCGGCCCTGCGGGGGGCGCACCGGTGGTTGGCGATCAATCCACCACCTGATCAGCCCGAAGAGCTCTTGATCGTCGCCGACTCCCGGCCGGCACCCATTACCTTGCGTTCGGCGGTGCTCGTGGCACTCTTTGAAGAAGAAGGCGAGACGCACGTCATTCTCACCAGACGAGCGTTGTCACTTCGCCACCACCGCGGTGAGATCGCCCTGCCCGGTGGTCGTAGCGAACGCGACGAAACGGCCGTGGCGACGGCCCTTCGTGAGGCCAAGGAGGAGATCGGTCTCGACCCCCAACTCGTCGATGCGCAAGCGTGGCTGAGCCCGATCGCGAGCTTCGCGACGGGCTCTTCGATCTGGCCGATCGTGGGGTTCGTAGCCGAGCGACCGGCGCTGCGAGTCGACCCGGGCGAAGTGGAGCGCGTCTTTACCGTCACGTTGAAAGAGCTCGTCGCCGAGGGCGCCTTCGTCGAGGAGCGCTGGCGCCGCGCCGCGCCGCGTGTCGGGGCCGATGAGGAGGGATTTTTTCCGATCTACTTCTTTCGGGTGCCCGATGACGTCATCTGGGGCGCGACCGCTCGAGTGTTGACCGAGTTGCTCGCCCTCGTGTTGGGCGTCGCGCGCGGGTGATCGTGGGGTTTCGCACCACCCGCCCCAGTAGATTGGTAGAAACACCTCTTCACTTCGAGCGGTGTTTCAATGGAGGGCTTCATGGCGGAAGTTGAGATCGGCATCTTCAAATCGGCTCGTCAGGCCTACGGCTTTGACGACATCGCGATCGTGCCCTCGCGGCGCACGCGCGACCCCGAAGACGTCGATATCTCGTGGCAGATTGACGCCTATAAGTTCGAGTTGCCGGTGCTGGGCTCGGCCATGGACGGCGCCATGTCGCCCGCCACCGCCATTGAACTCGGACGCCTTGGGGGACTGGGCGTACTCAATCTCGAGGGCCTTTGGACCCGCTACGAGGACCCCACGCCACTCTTCGATGAGATTCGAGAGCTCGACGACGACAAAGCCACGTCTCGCATGCAACAGATGTACTTAGAGCCCATCAAGCTCGAACTGGTCGCCCAGCGCGTCAAGGAGATGAAGGACGCCGGCGTCACCACGTCGGCGTCGGTGACGCCGGCGCGCACCGCGTGGATGAGCAAGACGATCGTGGACTCGGGCTTGGACATTCTGGTCATCCAGGGCACCGTCGTGTCGGCCGAGCACGTCTCGAAGACGGCCGAGCCACTCAACTTAAAGAAGTTCATCCGTGAGTTCGAAGTGCCGGTCATCGTCGGGGGGTGCGCCAGCTACCAAGCGGCGCTGCACCTCATGCGTACCGGCGCGGCGGGGGTGCTCGTGGGCGTGGGACCGGGCAACGCGTGCACCTCTCGCGGTGTGCTCGGTATCGGCGTGCCCCAAGCGACGGCGATCGCCGACGTCGCGGGCGCGCGCATGCGCCACCTCGACGAGACCGGCGTCTACGTGCACGTGGTGGCCGACGGCGGCATGAGTCGCGGCGGCGACATCGCCAAGGCCATCGTCTGTGGCGCGGACGCCGTCATGATCGGCTCGCCGCTCACCAGCGCGGTCGAGGCGCCGGCGCGGGGCTTCCACTGGGGGATGGCGACCTTTCACCCGACGCTGCCGCGCGGCACGCGCGTGCGCACTCAGGTGCGCGGCACTTTAAAGGAGATACTCCTCGGCCCGGCCCACGAGAACGACGGACGGCTGAACCTCTTTGGCGCGCTGCGCACGTCGATGGCGACGTGTGGCTACGAGACGCTGAAGGAGTTCCAAAAGGCCGAGATCATGTTGGCGCCCTCGATACAGACCGAAGGAAAACAGATGCAACGCGCCCAGGGCGTGGGCATGGGACATTGAACGACACCGTTCTCGTCGTCGACTTTGGCGCGCAATACGCCCAACTCATCGCGCGCCGGGTGCGAGAGGCGCGGGTCTACTCCGAGATCGTGCCGAGCACGATCAGCGCGAAAGAGGTTCGCGCCATAGCGCCGGGCGCGATCATTCTCTCGGGCGGTCCCAAGTCGGTCTACGCCGATCCAGCGCCCACCCTTGATCCCAAGATCTACGAACTCGGTATTCCCATTCTGGGCATCTGTTACGGCGCGCAGCTCATGGCCCAACAGCTCGGTGGGGAGGTCGCCAATACCGGGGTGGGCGAGTACGGACGAACCGAACTGGCGCGACGCGGCGCGACGGTACTGATGACCGAGTGGCCTGCGACGACGACCGTGTGGATGAGCCACGGCGACGCCATCGCCGCGGCGCCCCTTGGCTTCGTGGTGACGGCCTCGTCGCCCCAGGCGCCGGTGGCGGTGATGGAAGACGTCGCACGGCGTCTGCACGCGGTGCAGTTCCACCCCGAAGTCGCCCACACCGAGCGGGGCCAAGAGCTGTTGAGGAACTTCCTGCACCACGTCGCCGTCCTCCCCCCGACCTGGACGAACTCCTCGATCATCGAAGATCAGGTCGCCGCCATTCGCGCCCAGGTCGGCGCCGAGCGGGTGCTCTGTGCTCTGTCGGGCGGCGTCGACTCAGCCGTCGCGGCGGCGCTGGTCACCAAGGCCGTCGGTACCCAGCTGACCTGTGTGTTCGTCGATACCGGTCTCATGCGCAAGGACGAGGGCGAGCAGATCGAAGAGACCTTCACCCGTCAGTTCGGCGTGGAGTTGATCCACGTGAAGGCCCAGGACCGCTTCTTTGACGCGTTGGCGGGCGTTACCGATCCCGAGCAAAAGCGCAAGATCATTGGCGAGCTCTTTATCCGTGAGTTCGAGGCGGTCGCCCGCGACCTCACCAAGGACGGTCAAGGTCCGCGATTTTTGGTCCAGGGCACCCTCTATCCCGACGTCATCGAATCGGGATCGGGTCACGCCGCCAACATCAAGAGTCACCACAACGTCGGGGGCCTGCCCGCGGATCTCGCCTTCGATCTCGTCGAGCCGCTGCGCACACTCTTCAAGGACGAAGTGCGCCGCGTCGGCGAAGAGCTGGGCCTGCCCGCCGAGATCGTCTGGCGTCAGCCGTTCCCCGGTCCGGGACTCGGCGTGCGAATCGTGGGCGAGGTGACCAGAGAGCGCGCGGAGATACTTCGCAACGCGGACTTCGTGGTGGTGGACGAGATCAAAAAGGCCGGACTGTACCGCGAACTCTGGCAGAGTTTCGCCGTCTTGCCGGTGGTGCGCACGGTGGGCGTCATGGGAGACGGACGCACGTACGACTACCCGATCATCATCCGCGCGGTGACGAGCGACGACGCCATGACCGCGGACTGGGCACGCCTGCCCTATGAGGTCATCGAGCGAATCGCGAACCGGTTGATCCGTGAGGTCGAGGGCGTCAATCGTGTCGCGCTCGACGTCACGAGTAAACCGCCGGGCACCATTGAGTGGGAGTGAGCCGCAACTCGCTCTCGGACGAGTCGCTGTGGGGCAACGGGGCGAGTGAGTCGCTGACCCGACTCGATCCGTCGTCGCTGCTCGAAGGTCTGACCGTCCCTCAACGCGAGGCCGTCACCCAGCGTGGCGGGCCACTGCTCGTCATCGCCGGCGCCGGCTCGGGTAAGACGCGGGTCTTAACCAGGCGCGTCGCGCACTTACTCGCCACGGGTGACGCACGGCCCTTTGAGATCATGGCCATCACGTTTACCAACAAGGCCGCCGACGAGATGCGACGGCGGGTCGTTGACCTCGTGGGCGGCCACGCCGATCAGATGTGGGTGTCGACCTTTCACTCGGCCTGTCTGCGGATGTTGCGCAGCCACGCCGACGTGCTCGGCTACGAGCGGGGCTTTACCATCTACGACGCCGGTGACGCCGAGACGGCCGTCGAGCGGCTCATGAAAGAGCAGAACCTCGACACCAAGCGACTGAGCCCGCACAGCGTCGCGGCCGCCATCTCGGCGGCCAAGAACGAGATGCTCTCGCCGGGGGTCTACCTCGACGCCTACGGCGAGGACCCCCAGCGCCGTCGCATCGCCCAGATCTACGTGCTCTACGCCCAGCGTCTGCGCACCGCCAACGCCATGGACTTCGACGACCTGTTGGTCAACGCCGTGGCGATGATGAAGGCCGACGAACACGTGCTGCACTCGTACCAGGAACGCTTTAAGTACCTTTTGGTGGACGAGTTTCAAGACACCAACGGCGTGCAGAACGAACTGGTGATGATGCTCGCGGCCGAGCATCGCAACCTGTGCGTGGTGGGCGACTCGGACCAGTCGATCTACCGCTTTCGAGCGGCCGACGTGCGCAACATCTTGCAGTTCGAGCTGCGCTTTCCCGACGCGCAGGTCATCTTGCTCGAGCAGAACTTTCGCTCCACCCAGACGATCCTCGACGCCGCCAACGCCGTGATCGCCAAGAACGTCAGTCGTCACGCGAAGAACCTCTTCACCGACGGTGACCAGGGCGAGAAGATTCGCCTCTACCGCGCGGGCGACGAGTACGACGAGGGGCGCTGGGTGGCCAGTGAGCTGCGACGCCTGCGCAGTGAACACGGTCTGAGCTGGAACCAGATGGCGGTCTTCTATCGCACCAACGCCCAGAGTCGGGTCTTGGAAGAGGAGATGCTGCGCGCCAACGTGCCCTATCGCGTGATCTCGGGTATGCGCTTTTACGACCGCAAGGAGATAAAGAACGCGCTGGCCTACGCCCGACTGATCGTCAATCCCCGCGACGAAGCGTCGGCCCGCCGGGTCGTCAACGAGCCCAAGCGCGGCGTCGGTGAGTCGGCCCAGGCCAAGATCGGCGCCTACGGCGCCGAGCACGGACTCTCCTTTGCTGAAGCGTGTCACTACGGCGCCGGCGCGGGGCTGAGCGGTAGAGCGCTCGCCGGCGCGGCGAAGTTCTCCTTCATGCTCGATGAACTCCGAGCGCTCGCCAACGACCTCAGCCCACGCGAGTTGATCGACGCGATCGTGCGTGAGTCGGGCATGGGTGACGCGCTGCGCGCCGAAGACTCCGACGAGGCGTACTCGCGCCTGGAAAACCTCGGCGAACTCGCCTCGGCGGCCGCGCAGTACGACACGTTGCTCGACTTCGTGGAGCGGATGGCCCTCGTGGCCGACTCGGATCAACTCGACAGTGGCGAAGGGGCGATCTCGTTGATGACCCTGCACGTCGCCAAGGGCCTGGAGTACCCCGCCGTCGTGGTGACCGGTCTCGAAGAGACGGTCTTTCCGCATCGACGCGCCCTCTCCGACGACGCCGAGCTCGAAGAGGAGCGGCGTCTTTGCTACGTCGGCATCACGCGCGCGATGCGCTATCTGGCCTTGACCCACGCGTGGAGTCGCACGATGTGGGGTCACCGCGTTGAAGCCATCGCTAGTCGTTTCCTCCAAGAGATCCCCGGCGAACTCGTCACCGATCTCTCGGCCACGTTGCCCTCGCGGCGCTCGAGTTTTTCGCTCGAGGATGATGGTTTTATCGGACGCGCGACGGAGTTCACCGAGGGCCGGGCCTTTGGCACCGGGGCCGCGCCGGCGGTGCGTTCGACGGGCGCCGAGAAGCTGGGTCTTCTCGTGGGTGAGCGCGTGGTGCACGATCGTTTCGGCGAGGGCGTGGTCGTGCGCGTCGAAGGCGAGGGTTCGCACGCCAGAGCGGCGGTCAATTTTGATGAGCACGGTACGAAACATCTCGTACTTGCCCTGACGCCACTGCAGCGGATAAATCGTTCTTAAGAATTGTCGACCCCTTCAAAGAGGGTGTTGGCAGAGATGCGAGACTGGTACCCCATGACTCCCGTTCGCGCCCGGCACGCCTACCGTCCCCCCGTCAAGCCCAGCGCCGTTCGTCTTTCGCCCTTCGTGTACTGGCGTCGGCGCGCGATCGTGCTCTTATCGGTCGTGACGATCGTGGTCCTGGGCTACCTCGGGATCACCTTGGGCTTGGCGCTGACGAATCCGTCCTACGGCTTTTCTTTTCAGGCGCGCTTCGCCGAGTGGGGACGCCAGCACGGATTGGGCCGCGAGATTACCTGGGCCGAGACCCAGTACTACCGACTGAACCGACCCAAGACGGGCGGGGCGCCGCCGCTCAGCGCCTTTGGCACCGGACCCACGGTCTTCAAGATCCCTTCAGGCGTGCACCTGCCCGCGCCCACCCGGATCCCCACGCCGGCGGCCACGGCGCTACCGGGCGAGGGCGTGTGGCACATTATCGGTCGTGAAACGGCCAACGGCACGCCCACCACCTACGAGGCCTTCGTCCGCCCCAACGCCCTGAACACCAGTTACGTCGTTGGCGTGGTGTGGATGGATCCCAAACTGCTCCAGGCGCAGCTCTACTCGGGTTCGTCAATCCCCGGGGGAGGACCGTACCCGTACACGGCGCCCGTCTCGGTGAAGTCGTCGAGGACCCTCGTCGACGCTTTCAACGCCGGATTCTTGATGGCCGACGCCAACGGCGGTTACTACACCGACGGAAAGATGATTATGCCCCTACGGGTCGGCGCGGCGTCGGCGGTGATCTTCAAAGACGGTTCGATGACGGTGGGCAAGTGGGGCCGTGACGTCAAGATGTCCAATCAAGTCGCCTCGGTTCGCCAGAATCTCGATCTCATTGTCGACAACGGTAAGCCCGTGGCGGGCCTGACCAACGCCAATCTCGCCAAGTGGGGCTTGACGCTGGGGGGAGCCTTCAACGTGTGGCGTTCAGGACTAGGCGTCACCAGCGACGGCGCGTTGATCTACGTGGGGGGGCCGAGTCTGTCCATCAGTGACCTCGCCAACGTCTTGGTGCGCGCCGGTGCGGTGCGGGGAATGGAACTCGACATCAACACCGACTGGGTGTCGTTCTCGTCCTTTACCGGGCCCCTCAACACGCCGGTCACCGGCAACAACGGCACGAGCTTGTTGAGCGGGATGCTCGAGACGCCGGCGCACTACTTCGCCTCGTGGTGGACGCGTGACTTCTTTACGATGTCGCTGCGAAGTGCCGCGACCACGACGGTCGCGCGCGGCTAGGGCGACTAGCGGTTGGCCACCTTGAGCCACAGCGGCGTGGGCAGGTGGCGCAGCAGGAAAAAGACGTAGCGCAAGAGGGGCGGGCTCCAGATGACCGGGTCGTTGCTCGCCAGGCCGCGCATCACGTTTTCCGCCACTTCGTTGGCCCCGGTCGTGAAGGGCGGTTCGGCGGCGCCGACGGTCATCTTGGTGCGCACGACGGCGGGACGAACGAGTTGGAGCTTGACCCCGGTGCCGGCTAAGGACTGGGCCAGGCCCAAGCAGAGCCGGTCCAGTCCCGCCTTGGCCCCCCCGTAGAGGTAGGCGTTGGGTCGAACGCGTATCGCCCCGGCCGAGCTCATCACGAGAATTCGACCGCGCCCCTGGGCGACGAGGCGCGCGCGAATCTCGGCCAGGGCGGCCACCGGCCAGGTGACGTTCACCGTCATCATCCGCGCCGACGCGTCGGCGTCTTCTTCGTCGGCCTTTTGATCGCCGAGCAGACCCACGGCAATAATCACGAGATCGATCTGATCACCGACTTTTTCGAACGCGTCGGAAACGGTACGCGCCGCGTGCTGGGGCTCTTCGGCGTCGAAGAGCACCGAAGCGGTTTTGGTGGCGCCGTACTCTTGGGCCTCGAGGGCCGCCGCGTCTAAGAGTGCTTGACTGCGCCCGGCCAGGATCACGGTGTGCGCACGCGCCGCGCAGAGTTTCTTGGTGATGGCGCGCGCGATGTCCGAACTGCCACCAAAGACCACGACGGTCTGGGGCTGACCGAAAGCGTTTTCCATGCCTACGTTCCTACTAGACCGAGGCGTCGCGCGAGATCGCTCGTCAACTGCCCCTTGGGATCGACGTGGGACTTGACCTTGAGGAACTCATCCAATCGTGGGTACATGGTGCCAACCCAGTTGGCGTTCAAACGCGCGTCCTTGGCGAGGTAGACCCGCCCGTTCGCCGACGCCACCAACTCGTCGAGCTCGTCGAGCACCCCGGGCAGCGCCGGCGATCCGACGGGCAGATCGAGCGCCAACGTCCAACCGGCTACGGGAAACGACAGGGGCGCGGGATTGCCGGGCCCGAAACGTTTCAACACGGCGAGAAAGCTGGCGAGGCGCGACTCAGAGAGTCGCTCGATCACCTCCGCGACGCTCTCGCTGGCCCCGTCGGGCACGCAGAACTGATACTGCACAAAGCCCCGTGGGCCGTATAGGCGGTTCCAGTTACTCACGCCGTCCAAGGGGTGAAAGAAGGTGGCGAGCGACTGCGCTTCGCCCACTTCGTGTCGTGAGGCCGAGCGATACCAGAATTCGTCAAAGAGTTTCACGCTCCAGCGGCTCAAGAGACCGCGGGGCGCGACGAAGGGAATCGGCAACGAACGCGCGCGTGGTCCTTTGAGCGACGCGTGCTCAACGTCGGCGTGTTTGGCGTGGTTGCCCCGGGTCAGTATGGCTCGGCCGCGATGCGCGCCCCGGGCCATGCAGTCGACCCAGGCCACCGAGTAGCGATAGCCGGCGTCACCGATGACCATTGCCTCCATCACGCTCGCGAGATCGCCAAAGCGCTCCGTGTCGACCAGCATCTGATTGGTCTCAATGGGCAACATCTGCAAGGTGAGCGACGTCACGACGCCGGTCAGACCCATTCCACCCATCGTCGCCCAGAAGAGCTCGGGTTCGAGCGACGGTGAGAGCGTGAACGCGCCTACGGGCGTGACCAGGCGCATGGAAAGGACGTGGCTCGCGAAGGAGCCATCGACGTGGTGGTTCTTGCCGTGCACGTCCGCGGCGATGGCGCCGCCCATAGTGACCTGGCGTGTGCCGGGCGTGACGGGGATGAACCAGCCCAGCGGTATCGACACCGCGAGCAGCTCATCGACCGAGACACCGGCGCCGACGATCACCGTCCCGTCGGCGTCGATCGCGCCGATGCCGGCGAACTGTCGATTGTCTACTACGACGCCGCCGCTCAGCTGGGCGGCGTCGCCGTAGCTGCGTCCGAGTCCGCGCGCGATGAAGCGCTCGCCCGAACCGAACTCGCGTAGCAGGTCCGCTTCACTCCCGGGGGAACGAACCGTCGCGAAGGATTTGGTCGTTCGGCCCCAGCCCGTCAGGACGTTCTCGCTCATGCGTAGACACCAAAGGCCATCAGGATCGCCCAGAGCACGATCAGCACTTGGACCGTGCGATCGTGCAGGACCAGATCCTCGGGCGCGGCTCCGTTCCCGGCTTCGACCGAGCGCAGAATGAAGAGCATGGCGAAGACCACTGGTATGACGCTCAGTCGCCCGGGCATAACGCCGTCGTGGTTCTTCGACAGACCCGTGGACGACGCGTCAAAAGCCCACAGGCAGTAACCGGTGACCACGACCGAGGCGCACATGGTGAGTGCCGAGTCCAGAAAGTTGCCGGTGTACTCCGCCAGCACCTTTCTCGTTGTACCGGCGCCGATCTGTTTCAGTTCGCCGTCGCGCTTGCCGACGACGAGAAAGAGAGCGCCAAAGGAGACGACGACCAAGAACCAGGTGGAGACCGAAATGTGTGACGCGGCCGCTCCGGCGATGGCGCGCAGAAAGTACCCACTGGCCACGGCGCCGAGTTCAATGACGGCCACCGTCTTTAACCAGTAGATGTACGCCACCGAGATGGCCACGTAGAGTCCCAGGACCACGTAGAGATCCTGGGGACGAGGTATCGCTAACGGCAGCAAGAACCCCGCGACGACCAGGACCGCGGCGGCGCTGCGCGCACTGCCAACGCCCAGTTGGCCCGACGCGATGGCCCGAAAGCGCTTCGTGGGGTGCTCTCGATCCGCGGCGACGTCACGCAGGTCGTTCAACAGATACAGCCCCGAAGCTACGAAACAAAAGGCGAAGAAGGCGATGACAGTGTGGCGGGCCACGTCGGCGTGCAACAACGTCCCGGCGGCGGCGGGCGCCACAATGATGAGTCCGTTCTTGACCCACTGCCAAGGTCGCATGGCCGAGAGCAGGGCGCGTACCTTTCCTCGCTGGAGGGGGGAGTCGATTGCCACGACCAATAACGCTAGTCGCGGGTCGCAATGACCTGAGAAACGAAAGTCGTTGGAAAATCAGACTGTTCGGGTGACCTCTATGCTGAATTGCTGATGAAGCGCACCTATCGAGTCGTCGTTGCCAAACCCGGTCTCGACGGTCACGATCGCGGCGCGAAAGTCATCGCGCGGACCTTACGTGACGCGGGCTTTGAGGTCGTCTACACCGGACTCCACCAGACGCCCGAGCAGATTGTCCAGGCGGTCATCCAAGAGGACGCTGACGCCCTCGGTCTCTCGTTGCTCTCCGGCGCACACTTAGTGCTGGTGCCGCGCGTCGTGGATCTCTTGAAAGAGCACGGGCGCGAGGACGTGCTGCTCGTCGTGGGCGGCATCATCCCTGAGCAGGACATCCCCAACCTTGAGGCCGGCGGCGTGGCGCGAGTCTTTACTCCGGGCGCGTCGCTCGACGAGATCGGCACGTGGCTCGAAGCCACGCTCGACGCGCGAGGGTAATCCCCGGCGGGGGCTCGGGAGGGTTCGTGAATTGCCGATTCGATGATGACCTCGCTCGAAGACGCGGCGACGACCTTTTACTCATCGTCGATTCGGGTACCGTTGGCCATTTCGTGTTAAGAGTTCTCTGGGGCGCAGCCCACGGACACGTACGGGTGAGGGACGCAGATGTTCACCAAGAGGACGACGGCAAGCCAGTGCGGGCGTCGCCACAAGGCGCGCTGGTCACGCGTGGGAGCCCGACGTCGTGGTTCCTCACGCCCGCGTTGGCGGGACTCATCATCGTCGAGGCGATCCGCGAGGGCGGTTTTTGGAAACCTGACGCGCTGGTGGTCGCGGTCGTTGCCTCGATCTTGATCGTGGGCCAACTGGCGCGCGGGGTCCAAGATCGCCGTAGCGGGGCCGTGGTGGTGAGTTTCTCCCTGCTCGCGCTGTGGTGGTTCCTGCGCGCTCTAAGCGCGGGACCGGTGAGTAGCTTTCTGCCCTTGGGCGCGAGCATCCTGGGTTTCGTGGGCGCCTTCGTCACGGTTCGTAGGCTGACGCCATCGCACAAGGCGGCGGCCGGACTCTTCGTTGCCAGTCTTGGCGCCGTGGGCGCCTCGACCGGTTTTGTGGGATTGATCTGGCGCTGGTACCCCATGGCGATGCCGGCGCAACATCTGTGGCGACTCTCGACAACGCTCACCTACGCCGACGCCGCCGGAGTGTTTCTCGCCATGAGCTTGCTGGTGGCGCTGGCGGGTGGGCCCCGACCCTGGATGGCCCGGGTGGCCGTGTGTCTCTGCGTTGGTGGACTCATCGCGACCCAGAGTCGTGGAGCCTTCCTGGCGTTCGCGTGTGGTTGCGTACTGGTTCCCTGGCGTCAGTACGTGTTGTTCATCGCGCCGCTACTTTCTGGTCTCGCGCTCGGCGTCGTCGCGGTGGCGACCTCGCCGTCGCCGGGCGCCGCGCCGGTGCTCGGCGGGGCGCTCGTGGCGGCGCTGGGCGTATCGCTGGCGCGCCTACCTGTGATGGGCCGGTGGAAGTGGCGTCGTCGCGAGGTCGCTCTGGTGGTGGTCGTGGCGCTGGGTGCGCTGATTGGCACCGGTTTGCTACTGCACGCAGAGATTGCCCTGCGCGCGCTGGCGCCGAGCGATCAGGATCGAGCCGCCGAGTGGAGTGCGGCGTTCCATCAGTTCGTGTCGTCCCCGTGGATCGGCGTGGGGCCCGATCACCTCCTGCACTTTCACGCGGTGGACGGTACCCTCGCCTCGTTCGCGCACAACGAGTACCTCCAAGTCGCGGCCGACGGTGGACTCGTTGGCGCGGCCCTGCTGGCACTGGCCGTCGTGGCGCTCGCTCGGGCCGTTCGTCGAGTGGACGTGCTGACCTCGTGCGCGGTGGGCGCTCTCGTGTGTTTGGCGATAGCGGGCCTCGTCGACTTCGACTGGCACCTTTCCTTCCTCGGGCTCCTCGGCGGATGGGTCGCGGGCCTGGCGGCGAGGGCATCGCCGGACCCGGAGGCGATTTAGTGCTATATCTATGTCGCGTCAAGGTTCAGGGACAACCGTGTCCGGGCTGAGGTTCGCTGGTCGGCGTTGAGGGGGAGAGTTCGATGAGTTTCAATAATCGATTCAAGTCGACGGCCGTCGTAGCCGCGGCCGTGCTCGTTTTTGGTATCGCGCTGCCCTTGGTCAGTAACGGAACGATGACGGGGGCCGTGGGCAATAAGAGCAAGGTAACGAAGACGACGGTCGCCAAGAAAGGTGCCCCGAAAGTTACGATCACCGTGGTGAAATTCCCCGCCAAGAGCGCCACGTTGACGCCGGCGGGGAAATTAGAACTGACGTCGCTGGCGAAAGTCATCACGGGACAAAAGGTGACCATTACCGGCTTCGCCAAGGGCAACGAGAAACTGGCCACGAAACGCGACGCGGCGGTAGTCAACTACCTCAAGAGCAAGGTCAAGTTTACGCCCACCGTGCAACAAGACATTGCCACTTCCTTGAATCAGGTTGAAGTGCGGTGGGTGAAGGCGACGTAAGAACCGGCGAGAACCTTGGTTCGAGAGGTCGCTTGCTGGTCGGCTTGATTTCGCATTGCGTAAGACCCGTACCCGTTCACTAACTCCGTGAGCTCCTGTTGGTTGTTGCCGCGCCAACGCGGTCGTTCGCCGAGTGGTGCGACGCGGTGCCTCGAATTGCTCGTGTTTCGCTTCCCAGCGACGACGTGACGTGAGTTAAGCGAAAGTTCTGCGCTCGGACCCACCTGATCCTCGCCGATAGGATGCCCGTGGAGAAACTTGCCGGGCCCGATGCGAAAGCGATGAACCCCCCACCAATGAAATGAAGGCAGAAGTAAATGGATCTCTTTGAGTATCAGGGCAAGCAGTACTTCGCGCGCTACGGCATCGCGGTGTCGCCCGGTGACGTCGCCGATACGGTCGAGGCGGCCGTGGCCGTGGCCGAGCGGATCGGCTACCCCGTCGTGGTCAAGGCTCAGGTGAAGGTGGGGGGCCGTGGTAAGGCCGGGGGGGTCAAGCTCGCCAACAACGTCGACGAGGTGAGGACCCACGCCGGCAACATTCTCGGACTCGACATCAAAGGACACGTCGTACGGCGTCTATGGATTGAACGATCGAGCGACATTGCCAAGGAGTACTACGCCTCGTTCACGCTCGACCGGCCGAACAAGACGCACCTGGGAATGTTGAGCGCGCAGGGCGGCGTGGAGATCGAAATCGTGGCCGAGGAGAATCCCCAGGCCATTGCGTTCCTGTCAATCGATCCGGTGCGCGGACTTGACCTGGCGACCTCGCGCCGCTGGGTCGCCGAAGCCGAGCTCGACGAGGTCGCGCGCGAACAGACCGCGGAGCTCCTGGTCAAGCTCTACGACTGTTACACCGAGGGCGACTGTGACCTGGCGGAGATCAATCCGCTGATCCTTACCCCCGAGGGCAAGGTGCACGCCCTCGACGCGAAAGTGACCTTGGACGAGAACGCGTCGTTTCGCCACCCTGAGTGGGAAGCGTTCCGTGAAGACGAGTTCGAGGACCCCCGGGAGAAGATGGCCAAGGCGAAGGGCCTCAACTACATCGGACTTAACGGCACCGTGGGCATCATCGCCAACGGCGCGGGACTGGCGATGTCGACCTTGGACGTGGTGAATCAAGTCGGTGGATCGGCCGCGAACTTCTTGGACATCGGCGGGGGCGCCAACGCCGACGTCATGGCGGCGGCGCTCGAACTGATAAACGCCGACCCCAAGGTCAAGTCGATCTTCGTCAATATCTTTGGGGGCATCACGCGCGTCGACGAGGTCGCC
Source organism: Acidimicrobiales bacterium (assembly GCA_035533495.1). GTDB lineage: Bacteria > Actinomycetota > Acidimicrobiia > Acidimicrobiales > RAAP-2 > RAAP-2. Next base: position 22,015 of record DATLTW010000079.1, read on the forward strand.
CAGGGCGTGCTCGAGGCGCTGGCGCGCGTGAAGATGACGTCGCCCATCGTGCTACGACTCGACGGGACCAACGCGGCGGCGGGCCGCGCGCTGTTGGCGCCGCACGTGAGCGCGCAACTGATGACCGAGCCCACGATGTTGGACGCCGCGCGCCGGGCCGTGGCGCTGGCGAAGTAGGTAGAGCGATGAGCATCTTTGTCGACGAACACACCAAGGTCATCGTGCAGGGCTTGACCGGTGGCCAGGGGCGATTTCACGGACTTCGCAATCGTGACTACGGCACCCAGGTCGTGGGGGGCGTGACGCCCGGCAAGGGCGGCACCGACGTGGAGGGCATTCGCGTGTTCAACTCGGTCAAAGAGGCGGTCGAGGCCACCGGGGCCAGCGCGTCGTTCGTGGTGGTGCCCCCGAAGTTTGCTTCCGACGCCATCATCGAAGCGGCCGAGGGCGGTATCTCTTTCATCGTATGCATCACCGAGGGCATCCCCGCGCGCGACGAGGCCGTGACCTACAACCGCCTCGTCGAGGAGTTCCCCGGCGTGCGCCTGCTCGGTCCGAACTGTCCGGGCATCATCAGTCCCGGCAAGTGCAACATCGGCATCACCTCGGGCGACATCGCCCTGGCCGGAGGGCCGGTGGGCATCGTGTCGAGGTCGGGCACGCTCACCTATCAGGCGCTGCACGAGTTGAGCCAACAGGGTGTTGGCCAGACGACCTGCGTGGGCATCGGCGGCGACCCGGTCCCGGGGACGAACTTCATTGACTGTCTGGCCGCGTTTCAAGCCGACCCCGAGACCAAAGCCGTGATGATGATCGGCGAGATCGGCGGCTCGGAAGAGGAGCGCGCCGCTGAGTGGATCAAACTCAACATGACCAAGCCCGTCGTGGCGTACGTCGCGGGCGCCACCGCGCCCGCCGGACGCAAGATGGGCCACGCTGGCGCCATCATCTCGGGCACGAAGGGCACCGCGCAGGCCAAGATGGAGGCGTTGAGCGACGCGGGGGTGCACGTCTGCGCGAACCCCACCGAGGCCGGCGCGAAGATGGTCGACATCGTTCGGGCGATGTAGCCGTTGGCTCCGGTTCGACTCTGTGTGCTGGTGTCGGGTTCGGGCACGATCCTCGAAGCAATGTTGGAAGCCGGTGTCGAGGTGGCCCTGGTCGCCTCGGATCGACCGTGTCGAGGACTCGACGTCGCTCTGTCCGCGGGCGCCACCGCGCTGCTCGTGGACCGTCAGAAGTTCGGCGGTTTTCGCACGACGTTCGATCGCGCGGCGTACAGCGTGGAGTTGGCCCGGGTGTTGAAAGAGGACCGCATCGATCTGGTCGCGATGGCGGGCTTTGGCACGATCGTCACCGGCGACTTCCACCGAGCGTTTCCCGGGCGCGTGCTCAACACGCACCCGAGTCTTTTGCCGGCCTTCCCCGGCTGGCACGCGGTGGCGGCGAGCCTGCAGGCCGGTGTGCGCGAGTCGGGTTGCACCGTGCACGTGGCCACCGAAGCGCTCGACGACGGACCGATTCTCGCTCAACGCCTCGTCGAGGTCTATCCCGACGACGACGAGTCGTCGTTGCACGAACGAATAAAGATCGTCGAGCGAGTGCTCTATCCCGAGGTCGTCGCTAGGGTAATGGCGTCACTCGCGCAGGGACGTGAGCCCGAGAGCGTGGCCGGCGCCGTGGAGGAGAGTTAGATGCGAGCGTTGTTGAGCGTGTTCGATAAGACCGGGCTCGTGGCGTTCGCTCGGGGGCTCAGTGACGCCGGCGTGGATCTCGTGGCCTCGGGCGGCACCGCCAAGGCCCTCCACGACGCGGGTGTGGCCCACCTCGACGTCGCGGACGTGACGGGGTCTCCGGAAATGTTGGACGGACGGGTCAAGACCCTGCACCCGCGCATTCACGCGGGCATTCTGGCCGATCTCGAGCGGCCTGAGCACCTCACCGCGCTCGAGGAGAACGACGTCACGCCGATTGATCTCGTCGTGTGCAATCTCTATCCCTTTTCCGCGGATCCCTCAATTGAACTCATCGATATCGGTGGGCCCGCGATGGTGCGCGCCGCGGCGAAGAATCATCGCCGCGTGGGCGTCGTGACGAGTCCTTCGCAGTACGACAAGGTGCTCGAGGAGATCGTGACGACGCGCACGCTTTCGAACGCCACCCGTCACGAGCTCGCACGCGCGGCCTTCGCGCACACCGCGGCCTACGACGCGCAAATCGTTCGATGGTTCGACGCTGGCGCCGAGTTGGGCGGGTCGCCCAGCGCCGTCGACGCCGTCGTGCCCGAGACGATGCATCTCACGCTCGAACGCGCCGCCGTCACGCGCTACGGCGAGAATCCCCATCAAGTCGCCGCGCGTTATCGCTTCGCCGGCACGACGCCGTGGTGGGATGGGGTGACGCAACTCGCGGGCAGCGAAATGTCCTATGTCAACTTCTTTGACGCCGACGCGGCGTGGCGGCTCGTGCACGAACTGGGTTCCGACGCGCCCGCCTTGGTGGCCGTAGCGATCGTGAAACACGCCAACGCGTCAGGCGCGGCGCTGGGCAGCACGCTGAGTGAGGCCTTCGCTCGCGCTCTGGCCGCCGATCCCCAGAGCGCCTTTGGCGGCGTCGTCGCGGTGGGGGGCTTCGTTGACGACGATCTGGCCAACGTGATTGCGCGCGGACCTCAGAGTGATGTCGTTGTGGCGAGTGGTTTCTCCAAAGGGGCACTCGCCACCTTGGTCGCGCGACGAAAGGCGACGCGCCTTTTGAGCGCCCCCGCGCCCGAGCCCCTCGGGCTGTCGATTCGCACCTTTGGCAACAGCGCGCTTGTGCAAAATGCCGACGAGTTGGTCGTGCCCGTGGATCAGTGGCGACGGGTCACCAACGCCGGGCCCACCGGCCAACAGCTCCAAGACCTGCTGGTCGCCTGGCGCGTCTGTGCGCGTACCACGTCCAACGCGATTGTCATCGCGCGCGACGGCGTCGCGGTGGGCGTGGGCGCGGGTCAACAGTCCCGTGTCGTCGCGGCGGATATCGCGGTCGCCAAGGCCGGTGCGTTCGCGACGGGCGCCGCCGCGGCGTCGGACGCGTTCTTCCCCTTCGCCGACGGTCTCGAGTCGTTGATAACCGCCGGGGTCACTTCGGTCGTCCAACCCGGTGGATCGGTGCGCGACGCCGAGGTCATCGAAGCGGCCAACCGCGCCGGAATCGTGATGATGCTCACCGGTGAGCGTCACTTTCGACATTAGGAGAGCTATGAGCGCAGAACTACTGGACGGCGAGCGCGTGGCCGCTCGCATCAAGATGGAGTTGGCCGACCGAGTTCAGCGACTCTACGCGGCCGGGCGACGACCGGGACTCGGGACAGTGCTCGTCGGTGACGAGCCGTCGAGTGCGCGTTACGTCGCGATGAAGATCGCCGAGTGCGCCGAGATTGGCGTTCGCTCCTTTGACGTGCACCTCCCCGGCAGCGCCACCCAAGACGACATCGAAGAGGTCGTTGATCGCTTCAACGCCGACCCGTCGGTGCACGCGATTCTGGTACAACTGCCCCTGCCCAGTGGCGTGAACGAAGAGCAGGTGCTGTTGCGCGTGAATCCCGCTAAGGACGTGGACGGACTTCACCCGACCAACCTCGGGCGCCTGGTCATGGGCGCGCCCGGGCCGCTGCCGTGCACGCCCTTGGGCATCGTGGAGCTGCTCGCCGCCTACAACGTGCCCGTCGAGGGGCAACACGTGGTGATCATCGGACGCGGCCTCACCATCGGACGACCGTTGGCGCTGTTGATGGCGATGCGTCGACCGGGCTGTAACGCGGCGGTCACGGTCGTGCACACCGGCGTCGAGCGGTTGGCCGAGTTGGTGCGCAGCGCCGACGTCGTGGTGGCCGCGGCCGGTCGAGCCGGTCTCGTGACGCGTGACATGGTCAAGCCGGGCGCCGCCGTGGTCGGAGCGGGAACCAGTTGGTCGGGGAAGAAGTTGTTGAGTGACGTGGCCGAGGACGTGGCCGACGTGGCGCGTTGGGTAACACCCCGACTCGGTGGCGTTGGTCCGATGACCCGTGCCATGCTGTTACGCAACGCCGTGCTGGCTGCAGAGAAGGTTCAATGACGACATCAGACGACAAGGGTCGTGAGTTCGATCAGCGCCCCTGGGGTTCTTATACGGTGTTGGACGACGAGCTCTTTGATCACAAGGTCAAGCGCCTCGTGGTCGCGCCGGGCAAGCGGTTGAGTTACCAAACGCACGGCCGGCGGGCCGAACATTGGTTCATCGTGAACGGTACGGCCACCGTCACACTCGACGGCGTCGAGCGTGACTACGCCGCCGGGGACAGCGTCGACATTGCCCTTGGTCAAGCGCACCGTTGCGAGAACCGGGGCTCGACGCCGGTGGTGTTGATCGAAGTGCAGTACGGCACCTACTTTGGCGAGGACGACATCGAACGACTCGAAGACGATTTCGGACGAGCCCCGTAGTTTCGTGCGCGTCGACGAACTCCTCGCTCGCGGGTTGACCCGGTCCTTCGAGTTCTTCCCACCCAAAACTGACGAGGAGAGTGCCGTACTTGAGCGGTCCCTGCGCGATCTCGATCAGTTGGACCCCTCGTTCGTCTCGGTGACCTATCGGGGTGGACGAGAGTCGCGTCAGCGTACCTTCGATCTCGTTACGCGCATCCAACAAGCCGGCGGCGTGACGGCGATGGCGCATCTGATCTGCGTGGGCCATCGACGAGACGAGATGCGCGATCTATTGAAGAACTACCTGGACGCGGGCGTCACCAACGTCATGGCCCTCGGGGGCGATCTGTCCGAGGACCCCTCGCTCGACGCGTCGGACTTCACCTACGCGCTCGAACTCGTCGAACTGGCGCGCGAAGTGGGCCAATTTTGCGTGGGTGTCGGCGCCCATCCCCAGGGCCACCCTCGCTCGACGGACCTCATCTCGGATCGGGTGCAGTTGGCGAGAAAGCTCGACGCCGCGGACTTTGCCGTCACCCAGTTCTTCTTCGAGGCGGTGGAGTGGGTCCGGCTCGTGGGCGAACTCGCCGACCTGGGCGTCGAAAAACCCGTGCTACCGGGCATCATGCCGGTGACGACATTAGGCGGCGTGGAGCGAATGGCCTCGATGGGCGCGCGCGTGCCGGGCGACCTGGCTGCGCGCCTCGAAGCCGCGAACGCGTCGGGGGGCCCGTTGGCCGTTCGTCGCGAAGGCATCGCTGCGGCGAGGGAACTCTGCGTAGAACTACTCGACGCGGGAGTACCGGGGCTGCACTTTTATACCCTCAATCGCTCGACCGCCACGCGCGAGATCTGTCGCGCGCTGTTCAGCTAAATCCGACCCAAAAGGACTTTGTGCCCCAAAGACCGTGTTGGCATTCGCCGTAGGATGGATGAATGGCTGAGAAGATAACTGTAAGCGCAGACGGCGTGCTGCGCGTCCCCGACAACCCGATCATTCCCTACATTGAGGGCGACGGCATCGGCGTCGACATCTGGCCCGCGTCACGAGCCGTGCTCGACGCGGCCGCGAAGAAGTACGGCAAGACCGTGGAGTGGAAGGAAGTGCTGGCCGGTCAAAAGGCCTTCGACGAGACCGGCGACTGGCTGCCCGAACAGACCGTCGTGGACTTTCGTGAGTACCTGATTGGGATCAAGGGTCCACTCACGACGCCCATTGGCGGGGGCTTTCGATCGCTGAACGTCGCGTTGCGCCAGATCCTCGACCTCTACGTCTGTCTGCGCCCGGTGCGCTGGTTCCAGGGCGTGCCCTCGCCGGTGAAGCGGCCCGATCTGGTGGACATGGTGATCTTTCGCGAGAACACCGAGGACGTCTACGCCGGTCTCGAGCTCGAGGCCGGCAGCGCCGACGCCGAGAAGCTGCGCGCGTTCGTCAAAGAGTCCTACGGCTGGGACGTTCGAGAGATGAGCGGCCTGGGCCTCAAACCCATTTCGGAGTTTGGCTCGAAGCGCCTTATCCGCGCGGCGCTGAAGTACGCGATCAGCCACGAGCGTGAGTCGGTGACCCTGGTGCACAAGGGCAATATCCAAAAGTTCACCGAGGGGGCCTTTATGAAGTGGGGCTACCAACTGGTGAAAGAGGAGTTCGACGACGTCGCCGTGGGTTGGGACGACTGCCAGGGCAAGCCCGGCTCGAAGGTGCTCGTCAAAGACGTTATCGCGGACATCGTCTTCCAACAGGCCCTGCTGCGACCAGCGGAGTTCGACGTGCTGGCGACCACGAACTTAAACGGCGACTACCTCTCGGACGCGTTGGCCGCCCAGGTCGGCGGGATCGGCATCGCGCCGGGCGCGAACATCAACTACGTCTCGGG
>DATLTW010000080.1:0-4221 GCA_035533495.1 Acidimicrobiales bacterium
ACATGGTCCGGCTTCTTGCGTTTATCTACTACTTGTTCTGTGCTGCGTTACTTCTTACTCTTCTGCGGGTTGGCACCAAGTGCCGTGATCGCAGCCGCGCGAGCACTTTGCGCAGCATCAATGGCTGACTGCAACGTGGTATGCGCCGTCAACTTGGCCGTCGTTGATACTGAACCCTTAACAGCGGCCGTGTACGTCTTCAATGCCGTGGATCGAGCCGTGGATCGAGCCGTTAAAGCAGCACTGTCCGTCGCCGCGGTGGCTCCAGTAGCGTTGATCGCCGTCTTGTACGTCAATTCAGCGGTTGCGAACGCACTCTTTAGCGCCATGCGGGCAGCTGCCCGGCTGGCCTTGGTCACCGTCGTTGTTACGGCCAACTTGTAGGCGACCCTCGCCTTTTGAACGGCCGCTACGAACGTCTGGTCGATGACCTTTAGTTGAGCGTGCCACGCGCTTGCGCTGACGGTGGTTGTATTAGCAACCGTCGTTGTGGTGTTGTCCGCGCCGGCGAGTAACACCGGCCCAGTGATCATGGCGCCGGTAAGAGCAACGCCCACCAATCCTCTGATAATGGTGTTCTTCATAATGACTCCCTACTGCGGATAATCCCCAAATACTGGATGAGCGAGTTGCTCAAGAACAACCGTACGCGCCCAAATTTAAGATCCGGTGTGAGAACACTGCGAGAACCCTGTAGATGCGAGTCATAATCTTAGAAAGGATTGTGACAGTTGAGATATTCGTGCACGGCGCCAAGGCGAGCATAAATTCAGCCTGAGTAAAACGTTGAGGCGCAAGAATTCTCGCTGTCGATCAGACGACGACCTCACGGTACGTCACTACGTACCGACGAGAAATGCGTGCCGCCTGGGTGATCCGGTCGTTCGCTCAGTGCGTCGTCGCGCCCGCCGTGAGCAGATCGCGCCGTCGCGCCTCGTACTGGTGAATCGCCAGAAGCTTGATCTCCCCAAAGCCCCGGATCTCCGAGGGCAGGTTCGCCACCTCCAGCGCGAGCTCATACGTGTCGGCGCGCAGCGTCGCGCTCAGATGTTCAACCGTGGCGACATATTCGTCGCGGACTCGACGCTCCTCGCGCCGCTCGGCGCTACGTCCGAAGGGATCAAGCGCGGTGCCGCGAAGTCGCCGAGCGACGCGAAGGGCGTGAAAGCCCAGCGTCGCGCTCCGACGCAGCCGGAGTTTGCGCTTCAGGCCCAGCGCTCCCAACGAGGGAGGCATCAGGTGATACGTCACGCGACGATTTGCCCCAAAGGCACTTTCTAACTCGTCACGTGCGCCACGCGAGAGGTGCAACCGGGCCACCTCGTACTCGTCCTTGTAGGCCATTAGTCGGTGCAGCTCCACCGCCACCGCCCGGCTAAAGGCTCCGTCGCCCAGACCGAGGCCCTGATCGGCTGCCCGGGCGAGCGCGAGAACCCGGGCGTACTCTCGTGCGTACTCGCGGTTTTGATAGTCCGCCAGGTCCGCGACTCGCATTCGCACCAGCCCGTCGAGCTCGCCCTCTGACGTCGCCCCCACCGTCGACACAATCGACTCGAAACGACTATCGCGCTCCGCGGGCACCTTGCTCGGCGACGCGCTGACGTTGAGTCGGGACGCGACTTCGTGTCGGCCCCACTGAAAGGCCCGGCGGTTGGCCTCGACATCGACGCCATTGAGTTCAATCGCTCGCTCAATCGACGCACTGCTCAGCGGGAGGGCCCCGACCTGAAAGGCCGCGCCCAACAACAAGACGTTGGCGTACCCATCGGAGCCCAAGCGCTCGTGGGCGAGTCGCTGGGCGTCAATCCACACGTTGAGTTCCGGGCGGCTACGCACGTCGATCCTCTCTCGCATCACGTCCAGCGGCGGGGTAACGATCGTGTCATCGGCGATCTGGCGGCCGATGGGGACCATTGCGGTCGAGGTCACCGCGACCGTCCGCTGGGGTGAGGCGACCACAAGATTGGGCGACGTCGCTGCGACGAGAATGTCACAGCCAAGATAGAGGTCGCACTCCTCTTCACCGAGGCGCGCCGTCGTGAGTTCTTCGCTCGTGCCAATTCGCAGGTCCGAAACCACGGCACCACCTTTTTGCGCGATGCCCGTCTGGTCTAGTTCGCGGACGAAGCGCCCCTCGAGGTGGGCCGCCATGGCGACGATCTGGGCTACGGTGAGCACGCCCGTACCGCCGATTCCGGTCAGGCGAATGGTGAAGGCGTCGCGCGCCACGTGCGAGCGTGGCTCCGCGAGGGCGAGTGGGGCGGAGACGTCGCGCGTCGGCTCGTCGCTCGTGGAGGACGTTCGGACCGTGACGAGCGCGGGGCAACGCCCGTTGAGGCAGGAAAGGTCCAGATTGCACGACTCTTGGTGAATCTGGGTCTTGGTGCCAAAGGGCGTCTCCACCGAGCGCACCGAAAGGCAGTTAGAGGCCGTGCCGCAATCACCGCAGCGTTCGCACAGCCGGGTGTTCACGTAGACCCGCTCACGGGGCGTGGCGACCAGGCCACGCTTGCGCTTTCGGCGCAACTCAGCCGCGCACTCTTGATCGTGCAGCAGAACGGTCACGCCCGGAATGCTGGCCAGCAGCGCCTGGGCCTCGACGAGGCGCCGCCGGGGCCACACGTCGACGCCCCGAGGCAGCCCTTTCGCTCGATCCCGTCGTGGTTCCTCAGAGGTGATGATGATCCGACGCACTCCTTCGGCCAACAGTTGGCGAACGAGATCGTCGTCCCCGCGTCCCCCGGCGATCGGTTGTCCGCCGGTCATCGCCACCGTGTCGTTGACCAGGAGTTTGAACGTGATGTTCACGTTGGACGCGACGGCGGCGCGGATGGCGAGCGATCCTGAATGGGCCAGGGTACCGTCGCCGAGATTCTGAAAGAAGTGCGGCGTCGACACGAAGGGCGCCATGCCGTTCCACATCGCGCCCTCGCCGCCCATCTGGAACCGACCAACGACGGTGCCAACCTGACGGGAGTCCATCTGGATCGCCAGACCGTGGCATCCGCTTCCCGATCCCACGATGGCGCCCTCGGGCACACGCACCGAGGTGTTATGGGGACAGCCCGAGCAGAAGTAGGCTCCGCGAACAATCGACAGCGGTTCTAGGGACACCGGTCGGGTGCTCTCGGTCCAGCGTCGGACCGAGGCGACCTCTCGACGACGCAGTAGACGCGCCGCAATGACGCCGACGAGGGCGTCGGGCTCCACTTCGCCAGTCGCGGGCACGAGAATCCGCCCCTCCTCGTCGGCCTTGCCGACGATCGCCGGCGCACCTTCGACGCGATACAACGCTCCCTTGATCAGCGGCTCGAGAAATGCGCGCTTATCCTCGACCACCAAAATCTCCTCGAGGCCCAAGGCGAACTCTTGAATGACCCCTTCGTCAAGGGGGAAGGGCATCGACACCTTCAGCAAGCGAACCCCGGCCCCGCCAAGATCGCCGATCTCCAATCCCACGCGGCGCAGTGCCCGCACCACTGACAAGTACGCCGGACCGGCGGCCGCGATGCCCAGCACATCGTTCGCGCCACGGGCCGTGACCTGGTTGAGTCCGTTCGCGACCGAGTAACGACGCGCAATTTCGATCCGCGGCCCGTATAGAGAGCTCTCGAGTTCGATGAGTTTCGCACCGAGTAGTTGCGCGCTCACCTGGTGCGCGAAAGGCGCCCCGTCCACGACGAGGTCCGGCTCGAGCAGGCGAATTCGCTGCGCGTCCACCTCCACGGTCTGGGTGCAGTCGGCCACGGACGCGGGGATCCGCATTCCCACCCATAACCCGCACGACCGCGAAAGGGCGAAGCCGTGGCGCCCGAGGTCCAGAATCTCTTGAGGATCCGCCGGCGCCAAGATGGGCATGGCCAGTGAGTAGAGCGCAGGCTCAGAGGTCGACGGCACGCTCGAGGATTTAGCCTGAGGATCGTCGCCCACGCACACCAGCACGCCACCGCGGCGATGGGCCCCCATCAAGTTCCCGTGTCGCAGAGCGTCCGAGGCCCGGTCTAACCCAGGGGCCTTGCCGTACCACATCGCGAAGACTCCCTCTTTGGTGTGATCGGGTCGAGTCATCGCCAACTGACTCCCCGCGACCGCGGTGGCGGCGAGCTCTTCGTTAAGTCCAGGTCGATGCACGACGCCCAGGTCGGCCAACAAGTCCGCCCGACGAGTGAGCTCGAGGTCCAAACCCGCCAACGGCGATCCGGGGTAGCCACTGATGAATCC
>DATLTW010000081.1:0-18140 GCA_035533495.1 Acidimicrobiales bacterium
GGAGTCGAACCCGCGACACCACGATTATGAGCCGTGTGCTCTAACCACCTGAGCTACGCCGCCTGGCGAGCCCTCTGTCGGGGTTGAACCGACGACCCCTTCCTTACCATGGAAGTGCTCTACCACTGAGCTAAGAGGGCACCCGCGACAAAAAAGTCGCGAGGGTGAATTGTACTCCGTCGAGGACCCTTTCTTCCAACCGCATCGCGGTACCCTTGACCCTAATGAGAACGCGCCTGGTCGAACCTGACGACGCCGGCGCGCTGATGAACATCCTCAACCCCGAGGTCGTCGAAACCACCGTGTCGTTCGATCTCGTGCCCAAATCCCTCGAGGAACAGCGCCAGTGGATCCTCGCGCACCAAGCGACGTACCCGTGCATCGTCGCCTTGAACGACGAGGACGAACTCGGTGAGCTCGGCGCCCGAGGCGAGCGGATACTCGGTTTCGCGTCGGTCTCAGCCTTTCGGGAGCGCCCGGCGTACGCCACCACCGTAGAGAACTCGGTCTACGTCTACCGCGCGGCCCGAGCGCGCGGCGTCGGTGAAGTGCTGCTAAAAGAACTGCTGCGCGTGGCCAACGAGTCGGGTTTTCACTCGGTCATCGCGCGCATCGTGGGCGAGAACGCGGGGTCCATTCGCCTGCACGAGAAGTGCGGCTTCACCCTGGTGGGTACCGAGATTGAAGTCGGGCGCAAACACGGACGTTGGCTCGACGTCGTGGAGTATCAGTATGTCGTCGATCCGTCGCGCTAGGTTGCGGGCTCGAGTTCTTTCTCCGTCCACGACCACTGCGTCCAGCGCCCCATCGGTAACAACAACACCCCGCCGAGAATCGCGACGGCCAGCGCGATCAACAGTGGATTGGAGTGCACCAGACCACCGAGGAGTTCACGCCCGCCGGGCAGGCCAATGAAGGGACCGGTAATGGAGAGCAACAAAAGCCAGAAGTGCTCTCGGCCCTGATAGCTCGCCGCGAGTATGACGAGCCCCCAGGCCAGGTACCACGGCTGGACCACCGGCCCGAGTTCGACGAAGAGGATGAGCGAAAGGCCGAGCGAGCGCACCCAGCCACGCTGTGAGGAGTGCCACAAGAGCCATAGCGAGAAGCAGGCCGCGGCGACCAGGCCAATAAAGCGCGTCACGGAGAGCACCGAGGTGACGGAGATCGAGGCCAGGCCCATGGCGTGAAAAATGTCGCTGATGGCCATGCCCACCCCGGTCGCCGGCGCGGCCCACGAGCGCACGGTGCCGTTGCTCAGGAGGTTCTTCACCCACCCAAAGCCAAAACCCGCCAGCAGCGTCGACACGCCCAGCGTCGCGCCCGCCACCACGCCACCGACAAGAAATGGTCGGATCTTTTGGCGCAGTGTCGCCCGAGGCCCGAGCCAGTTCCACGCCACGAAGGCGAGACCAATCGCGGCGGGCGCCTTGATAGCGGTCGCTACGGAACAAAAGAACAGCGCCCACACCGGATGTCGCTGCACGGCGAGCGCGAGTCCGACGATCAAGAAACCGGCCATGATGGCGTCGTTGTGCGCGCCGCCGATCAAGGTCAATAAAACCAGAGGGTTCATCGCGCTGAGCACAAACGCCTCGCCCGGGTCACGACCGAGGCCCTTGGCGAGCACGGTCACGCCGTAACCGATGAGCGCAACGGCCACTACCTCTAACAAGCGAAGTCCCATCACGGTGTAGAGCTCGTGGTGACCCGTCAACTTGTCGATCGAGCCGTCGAGAAAGAGAAAGAGCGGTCCGTAGGGCGCGGGACTGTTGATCCAGAGCGGGTCGACGGGCGGGACGAAAGGACTCGAACCCAGGGTGTAGGGCCCGTAGAGATACGGACTTAGGTGATAACTCGTCATTTCGCCCTGGGCGGCGTAGCTAAAGACGTCGCGCGAGAACAGTGGCGGCGCGACGATCATGGGCACCGACCACAGTGCCAGCATCCACCAGAGCTTCTTTAGCGCCACGCCGGCGTGCAGCTTCATGATTTCGGCCAAACGCAGCCACACCCGCATCAACAACAACAGTCCGCCGTACACCAGCACGACCGAGAGAATGAATTTGGTCACGCTCGGGGTGCCGACTTGGCTGGCCGAGGGTTCGCCAAAGAACCAGGTGTTGACCTGGTTGAGTTTGAACGGCGAGTTAGTGAACGACGCGCCCGCGAGAATGGACGTCAGAGCGACGAAACCCAAGACCGCGGGCTGCCAAAGAAAGCCCCAACCCTCAAAGGGGCCCGGGGTAAAGCGGCCCAGTGGCGTGTAACGGTGTTCAAGTAGTTGGACGCCCGACTCGAATTGGGTGGCCACGCGTTCATAAGTGCGTCGCACCGCACTCGCCGCCGTGTTCACTCGACCCACGCCACTCCTCTGCTCAACAAGTGACACCGTACTTCGCTCATTCGCCGACCCGCCGTTCGACGTGGTCAATCCTCAACGGAGAATTGACCTTGGTGGGCCAGGAGGGATTTGAACCCCCGTAGGCTAAGCCGTCTGGTTTACAGCCAGATCCCATTGGCCACTCGGGCACTGACCCGTCGAGGATTCTACTGCGAGGGCCCACCCGACCACCAAACGCCCGACCCTCTACCATCGAGTTATGCCGAGTTTTGACGTCGTGTCCGAAATCGACCTCCAAGAGGTGCGCAACGCGGTCGATCAAGCCAATCGTGAAGCGACGAACCGCTTTGACTTCAAAGATACCAACGCGACCATCGAGTTCTCTGAAAAAGAGTTGACGCTTGGCGCCACCACCGAAGACCGCCTGCGCGCGCTCTACCAACTCTTGCAAGAGAAGTTGGTGAAGCGTTCGGTCTCACTCAAGACGCTCGACGCCGGCAAGATCGAAGAGGCCAGTCACAACAGCGCGCGCCAGAAAGTGGCCCTCAAGGCCGGCATCAGCCAAGACGTGGGTAAGCAGATCAACAAGCTCATAAAGGACATGGGCGCTAAGAGCCTCAGTTCCTCGGTGCAGGGCGATCACGTGCGCGTGACCGGAAAACAACGTGACGACCTTCAGCGCGCCATGTCGGTACTAAAAGAGGCCGACCTCACGGTGCCCCTGCAGTTCACCAACTTTCGCGACTAATTGGCGGCTCTCTCTTCCAAGGTGAGGTGTTGGTCAATCTCTTCTAAGCGATGGACGTGGAAGATTCGATTGAAGACCATCAACTTGAGCACCCAAAAGATCCCGAAGCACACGAGATTGGCCCCGGCCACGAGGCCGGTGTTCGTGAGATGGCTCCAGTGGTGCACGGCCACCTCGTGCCTGGCCCACCAGGCGCCGAGCTGGGAAAAAGCGATACCGAACGCGGACATCGCGAGGAACGGGGCGATCTCGGTACGAAGACTGCTGCGCCCGCGCTTGTTCCACGTCCAACGACGGTTCAAGTTGTACGCCGGCACCGTGCCCACGAGGTTGCCGGCCAATGTCGCCCAGATCACGCTCGGAATAATTCGAAAGCCGTAGAAGGCGGCGACGGCACTAAAGGAGATGACGGTGGTGATGCCCGACGTGAGCGTGTATCGAACGACTTTCTTGCCCTGGTGCGTGTGCGACCACGCCACCAACGAGCGCGGAGAGAATTCCATCACGTCAAACCTACAGCGCTCGCCAAAATGGGCCCAGGCGTCGCGATCAGCTCGCGGTCGTCTCTTCAAGGCTGAGGTGCTCGTCAATCTGTTCAAGTTTGTTGACGTGGAAGATCCGGTTAAAGACCATCAACTTCAACAAGAAGAAGACGGCGAAACACGCCAGGTTGGTCCCCGTGACGAGGGCCGTGTCCGCCAGGCGACTCCAGGCGTGGGAGTGCACCTCGTGGCGAGCCCAGAACGCGCCGAGCATCGAAAAGGAGATGCCGAGAAAAGACATCGACCAAAACGGAACGATCTCTCGGCGAAAGTGGCTGCGGCCGCGCTTGCCCCAGGTCCACGTGCGATTCAAGTGGTACGCGGGCAACGTCGCGATCAAGTTGCCGGCCAAGGTGGCCCATATCACGCCCGGAATGATGCGAAAGCCGTAGAGGATGGCGATGGAGGAGAACGAGACGCCCGTGGTGACGACTGAGCCCAAGACGTAGCGCACCATTTTCTTGCCCTGGTGCGTGTGCGACCACACAACAAAAGAGCGCAGCCGTTCAATCATCGAGTCAAGTCTACTTGGCGCGTCTCTAAGCAACGTGACGTCAAGTGCCACAATGGTCACATGTCTGAAGCCCTGGAGTTCCTCGTGCAACTCCTCGACCTCGAGTCCATTGAAGTAAACGTCTACCGAGGCGTTCATCCCAAAGAGGAGCGCCAGCGCACCTTCGGCGGCCAAGTGGCCGCCCAGTCGTTGATGGCGGCGGGGCGAACGGTCAGCCAGGGACGCGTGCACTCACTGCACTCGTACTTTCTTCGCCCGGGCGATCCCACGACGCCCATTCTCTACGAAGTTGACCGCATCCGTGACGGCAAGAGCTTCACCACGCGGCGCGTCGTGGCCATCCAACACGGGCGCGCGATCTACAACATGCAGGCGAGCTTTCACTCCGACGAGGTCAGCATCAGCCACCAGGTGTCCATGCCCGAAGTTCCCGGCCCCGAGACCATCGCGTCACTGGCGGACCGCGTCCAAGGGGAGTTCGGCGAGATCGACGAGTGGTTCAAGCGCCAACACCCCATCGACCAGCGGTTCATCGGCGAACTGCCCTGGAGTAAGAACCGCTCGAAGGACCCCCACCAACGGCTGTGGATCAAGGCCGACGGCACCTTGCCCGAGGACCCGCTGCTCCACGCCTGCGTCGTCACCTACGCCAGCGACATGAGCCTCTTTGACGCAATACTCAAGCCACACTCGATCCAGTGGGACAACGGCAGCTTCATGGGCGCGAGCCTCGATCACTGCATGTGGTTCCACCACGACCTGCGCGCCGACGAGTGGTTGCTCTACGACACCGAGTCGCCGATTGCCTACGGCGGACGGGGCCTAGCGCGAGGCTTCTTGTTCTCGCGAGACGGCGAACTCAAGGTCTCGATGGTCCAAGAGGGGCTGACGCGGATCGTCAAGCCCCGCGCGACCGAGGGATAGGCCGTGGACGCCAAGGGCTGGGCTCGCGAGTACCAAGGGGCGACCGAGGAGTTCTTCGGGGCCGTCGCGTTGCTCACGCCCGACACCCTTGATCGCCCCGTCGCGGGCGCGCGAACGGCGCGCCAACTCGTCCACTATCTGACCGACGCCCAGGCCCAGGGCTACGTGCGCCTGGTGCGCCTACTGGCCGAACCGCCCGGTTCGCTCCTCGCGGGATACGACGACGCGGCGTGGGCCAACTCGCCCATCACCGGTTACGGCGTGCTCCCGATCGAGCACGCCGTGGCGCTCTTTGGCGCCCTTCGCCAACGCGCGCTCGATCTCTTGGTGCGCCTCGACGACGGCGATCTTCTCCGGTACGCCGATCACGCCGAGACCGGCCGCTACACCCTGGTCACGTGGCTTGAGAACTACACCCACCACCCGCGCGAATACGCCGCGCAGTTGCGCGAGGCGCACAGCGCCTAAGGATCAGGGTCGCTTCTTCATCGGCACGAAGTCGCGCGCGTCCGAGCCGATGTAGAGCTGACGCGGACGAGCGATCTTGGTGTCTTGTTCGAGCAGTTCTTGGTAGTGGCTCAGCCAGCCCGAGGTGCGCGGGATGGCGAAGAGCACCGTGAACATCTCCATGGGAAAGCCCATTGCCTGGTAGATGAGGCCCGAGTAGAAGTCCACGTTGGGATAGAGACGCCGCGAGATGAAGTAGTCGTCGGCCAGGGCGACCTCTTCGAGCTTCAAGGCGATGTCCAACAGGGGGTTCTTGCCGGTGACGCTAAAGACCTCGTCCGCAATCTTCTTGATGATCGTGGCCCGGGGGTCGAAGTTCTTGTAGACCCGGTGGCCGAATCCCTCGAGCAGGGCGTTGCCCTCCTTCACGGTATTGACGTAGGCCGGCACGTTCTCAATGCTGCCAATCTTGCTCAGCATCCGTATCACCGCTTCGTTGGCGCCGCCGTGGCGCGGCCCGTAGAGCGCCGCCGTGGCGGCCGCGGTGGCGGAGTAGGGGTCGGCGTGTGAAGAGCCCACGACCCGCATCGCCGTGGTCCCGCAGTTCTGCTCGTGATCGGCGTGCAAGATAAAGAGCACGTCGAGCGCGTGGGACAAGATGGGATCGGGCTCGTAGCGCGGCTCGGCCACCTTCCACATCATGGACAGGAAGTTCTGGGCGTAGCCCATGGAGTTGTCGGGGTAGACGAAGGGCATGCCCACCGAGAAACGGTGCGCCGCGGCGGCCAAGGTCGGCATCTTCGCGATGAGCCGAACGATCTGGCGGTGCAAGACCTCGGGGTCGGAGAGGTTCTTGGCGTCCTTGTAGTACGTCGAGAGCGCCGCGATCGCCGACACCAACATGCCCATCGGGTGCGCGTCGTAGTTGAAGCCCTCTAAGAAGCGCTTACGGACGTTCTCGTGGATATACGTGTGGTAGGTGATCTCTTTTTGCCACTCCGCGGCCTGCTTGGCGTTGGGCAGTTCCCCGTGCAACAAGAGATACGCCACCTCGACGTAGGTCGAATGTTCCGCGAGCTGCTCGATCGGGTATCCGCGATAGCGCAAGATACCCGCGTCACCGTCGATGAAGGTGATAGAGGACTCCGCCATCGCGGTCGACATAAAGCCCGGGTCGTAGAACCACACTCCGGGCAAGATCTTGGAGAACTCGCTGGCGGCCACGCCACCGTGTTCAATGGGGATCTCTAAGGATTCACCATTGCGATTGTCGGTGACGGTAATGGACTGCGTCACGGTTCCTCGTTTCAATTTTGGGTGCGTGCCCATCGTAGGCGAACCGGCCAGTAACTCAATCTCTCTATGAGATTCCCGACGGCGACATTTCCAATTGATAGGTCTCGGCGGTGACCATGCCCGCAGCGGTCGGCGCGCCCGAGAGGGTGACGACGATCCGGGCGCGTTCGCTCGCCGCGGTGCGCAACGCGCGCGGCACGAAGGCGTAGGCCCCCAATGGTCCGAGCGTGGCGCTCAGGGTCTGGGTGTAGGAAGCGCCTCTCGCGTTTAACGGCGACACCCGTATTGTCAAGGTGACGGGTTGGTCGACGTAACTGACGTTCAGTACCGAAACGCCGAGGCGCACCGACGTCACCGGTGGCAAGAGCAAGACCCCCGGGCTCGCGGGCAGCGGCGACGGGGACACCCGTAGCGCCGCGATACCGATCCCCCGGTGCAAGGTGAGGGCCGGCGCGTGCACCAGCGCCGCCACGCCGTTTTGCGCGAAGTACACCGCGCTCAACGAGCTCGTCGCCGTCAAGCGCACCCCACCGGGCTCTTTGACCAGCGCGAAACGATCGACGTTCCATTGTTGCGACGTCGTCTCGAGTGACGCCGCGGGATTCGCCACCACCTCCGCCGGACCCGAGTTCCAGGGCAACGTGAGCGCGTGCGCGACGTAGCGAAGGAGGGCCTGGTAGGCCGCGACCCGCTCTTGGGTCAACTGATCGAGTGAATCGTTGACGTTGTGATCTAAGACCGGACGACGAAGCTGGTCGGCCGCCGTGCTCCAGTCCGGTAACTGTTGGTCGAGCTGAGCCAGGCGCGCCGCGAACACGACTCGTTGGAGCGTGCCTCCGTGCGACAAGAGAGACTCGAGACGCACGTCGAAGTTGTTCTCGCTGGCGATCAGCGCGTTGGCGAGCGCGCCGAAGCTGCGATCTTCGCTTCGCCGCGACGTCGCGGACCCGTGCGCGGACCTCGAAACGTCGCGCGCGAAGAGCAAGACCACCAGGGTCACCGCGAGGGCGAGCGTGATCAGCAACGTGCGCCGGCGACGTTGCGCGCGAGTTCGGGCCACGCTGAAAGAACTTACTCGTCCGAGATTTTTAGTTCGACTCCTCGACGCCGTCCAACTCGATGATCTCTGAGGCGCCCTCGGGCAAGGAGTGCTCGGCGTCCACGCCCCACTTCGTCTCGTCGAGACGAGCGGCGAGTCGTTCGACCTGGCCCAACTCGGGCAGCTCCTTCGCGCGCGCCGCACCCCCGAGGTTCTGCAGACCCCGGGCGCTCACAATCAAGCGGGTCTCAAAAGAGGTGATCATGCTGTTGTACTCCTTGACCTGCACGTCCAGGGCCCTGCCCATGCGAGCCACCGGCTCGGCCACCAATCGAATGCGATCGAAGATGGTCTCGGCGACCTTGTAGATCTCCTCGGCGTTCATCGCCAGCTTTTGTTGACGCACCACCATCACGACCGACCACAAGAGCGACAACAGATTGGTCGGTCCCACGATGAGGACGCGCTCCTTGGCGGCGTAGGTGAGCAGATCGGGGTCGGCGTCGAAGGCGACGCTGACCGCGACGTCGCTGGGCACGAAGCAGGCGACGAACTCCGGCGCCGGCGAGATCGACTCCCAGTACGCCTTCTCTCGTAGGGTCTTGACGTGCGCTCGCAGGTCTTTGGCGTGCTTGACTTCCAGCGACTTGCGTTCCTGGGCGTCGTCCGTGCCGAGCGCGGCCTCGAAGGCGTCGAAGGGAAACTTCGCGTCGATCGCGACACGTGATCCGTTGGGCATGTTCACTACGCAGTCCGGGCGCTGTGCGCGACCCGAGTCACTCGTCGAGGTCACCTGAAGTTCGTAGTCGATGTGTAGTTGGAGTCCCGACGCCTCGAGGACGTTGGCCAATTGAATCTCGCCCCAACGACCACGATGATCACTTCGCCCCAGAAGTTGATTAAGCCGGCGAGTCTCGTCTTGACTACGACGTTGTTCGGTGAGTAACTCATCAGCCCGGCTCTTCACTTCACCCAGTGCACCGACGTGTTGCTTATCGAACTCCGCGAGGTTTCGCTTGTACTCATCGAGCAGATCCGCCAGCGGCTTGAGCGTTCGATCGAGCGTCGTCTCGCGTTCCTTCATGACCTGTTCTTGGGACTGATTGAACTGAAGGACCGTCTGGGCCAGCACGCGATTGGAGAGATTCTCAAAGACGCCTTCCATGTTCTTGAGCGACGCGTCGTACTCCTCACGAGTTCGTTCGAGGTTGGACGTCGCCGCGGACAGTTCGGACTCGCGAACCGCGAGATCGGCTTTAGCCTGGACCAGGGCGTCGCGATGATGTTGCGCGCGACGAGTCGCGAGCGACCAGGCCACCACGCCTCCGACGGCGAGTCCGATAACACCTGAGAGTGCCGCGATCATGTTCGTTCCCTTCGATCGACTGTCTCCACCCTAGAGACGCGTTGTCACTCGCCACTAACCTTTTGCTATGCGCCGGCTCTTTCGCTCCGACACCCCAACGGAGGAGGACGTCGAGCCCGTGTCGCGCCTCGAGGACGATCTGCGCCCTCAAACGGTGCGCATCTTCGCGCTGGTGGGCGAAGCCATGGCGGGCGCCACGCACGCCTTGCTCTCCAACGATCGAGAGCTGGCCAAGCGCGTGGTCGATCAGGACATCGTGATCGACAATCTGGTCAATGACCTGGTCTTCACCGCGGAATCGCGACTTCTAAAAAGCGACGGGCTCGACATCGAGGGGCGGCGTGAACTCCTCACTTTGTTGAGAATCTTGCCCGAGATCGAGCGAAACGGGGACCTCGCCGAGCACGTGGCGCGTCGCGCGGCCCGTGGCCTGGGCAGCGAGATGTCGCCGCGCTCGCGCGGTCTCATCGAACGTATGGGCGAAGTGGCCTCGACCATCTGGCGCGAAGCCACCGACGTGATCATCGACGGCAAAGCCGAGGCCCTGGGGGTGATCGAGGAGATTGACGATGAACTCGACGATCTGCACATCTCGCTGACGGCCGAGTTGACGTCGGGCTCGATGGCGGTGCCGGTGGCGGTGGAAGTCGCGTTGATGGCTCGCTTTTATGAACGTTTTGGCGATCACTGCGTGAACTTAGCGAGGCGCCAAGTCGGGCGAGACGGCGCCGACTAGCGAAGCTCGAGGAGTGCTTCGGCGATCTGCACGGCGTTCAGCGCCGCGCCCTTTCGAAGATTGTCACCACTGACGAACAACGACAGGCCATTGGTGAGCGTCTCGGCCCGACGGATCCGACCGACGTAACTGGGGTCCCGGCCCGTCACCAACAACGGCATCGGTAAATCGTGAAGGACCACGCCCGGAGCGTGCGAGAGAATCTCCGTCGCCTCCTCGGGCGAGAGGGGGCGCTGAAAACTCAAGGTCAGTGAGAGCGAGTGACCCGTGAAGACCGGTACGCGAACACACGTGGCGCTCACTTGAAGATTCGCGATCTCGAGAATCTTTCGACTCTCGTCACGTAGTTTCTTCTCTTCTCCCGTCTCGCGCGACCCGTCATCAACAATGTTGCCGGCGAGTGGAATCACGTTGTGCGCGATGGTCGCTGGAAAGATGACGCCCTCGTCAAGGGGGAACGCCGCGCCGTCAAAAGCCAACACTCGCACGTCGTCCGGGCCCGACTTTTCCAATTGCCGCGCGAGTTCATCGACGCCGTCGCGACCGGCCCCGCTGACCGCTTGATACGTCGAGACAATCATCGTGGTAAGCCCCGCGGCCACGTGCAGGGGTTTTAGAACCGGCATCGCGGTCATGGTGGTGCAGTTGGGATTCGCCACGATGCCCTTGGCGATGGTGATCAGCGCGTGGGCATTCACCTCGGGCACGACCAGGGGAACGTCGGGGTCCATTCGCCACGCCGAAGAGTTGTCGATCACGATGGCGCCCGCTTCGGCCAGTCGCGGCGACAAGACTCTCGACGACGTCGCGCCCGACGAGGCCAGCGCGATGTCGATGCCTGAGAAATCCGCGGTCGCGGCGTCTTCGACTTCGATGGCCCGACCGTTCCACTCAATCGTCGATCCGGCCGATCGCGATGACGCGAAGAAGCGAATCTCATCGATTGGAAAGTTTCGTTCGAGCAAGATCGCGCGCATCACCGTGCCGACTTGGCCAGTCGCTCCAACTATGGCAACACGCATGGAGAAAGTTTAAGTCACTCGGCGTCGAGGCCGAAGGCGCTATGCAGGAAACGAACAGCGTCGTTGACGCGCTCCGCGCGGATCACGCACGAGAGACGGATGGAACTCGTCGAAATCATTTCGATGTTGATCCCGTGCGATGAGAGCGTCTCGAACATCAGGGCCGTGACCCCGGGGCTCGACTTCATGCCCCCGCCCACGATCGTGACGCGCCCGATGCCGGCATCGCTCGACACCGTGGCGGCGCCAATGGGACCCTGCACCCGTCGACAGGCCGCCAGCGCCACCTCGAGGTCGGTCTTGGCCACGGTGAAGGAGATGTCAGTGACCGCGTGGGCGCTGGTGTTCTGCACGATCATGTCGACGTTGATGCCCGCGTCGGCCAACTCGCGAAAGAGCGCCGCCGCGATGCCCGGTCGGTCGGGTACGCCCGCCACGGTGATCTTCGCCTCCGACGTGTCGTCGGTAATGGCCGAAACGATGGCCTCTTCCATAGTGGGGTCCTCCTCCACGATCCAGGTGCCTGGCTGCCAAGTGAAACTCGAACGAACGTGCATGGGCACGTGGTGTCGGCGCGCGAACTCCACCGAGCGAAGCATCAAGACGCGTCCGCCGGTCGCCGATATCTCCATCATCTCGTCGAAGGAGAGCTTGTCGAGACGCCGGGCCCTGGGCACGACGTGCGGATCCGCGCTAAACACCCCGGCGACGTCGGTGTAGATCTCGCATACGTCCGCCTTCAGCGCCGCCGCGAGCGCGACCGCGGTCACGTCCGAGCCGCCCCGGCCCAGGGTGGTGATATCTCGTTCGGTCGACACACCCTGAAAGCCCGCCACGACGGGCACCAGTCCGTCGTCGAGGGCCTCGCGAATGCGATCGGGTCGCATCTCTAAGATCTTGGCCCGGGTGTGTCGGGTGTCGGTGATGATGCCCGCCTGGCTGCCAGTAAAGGAAGCGGACTCGACGCCAATCGCCCCCAGGGCCATGCTCATCAGCGCCATGGAGATGCGCTCACCCGCGGTGAGCAACATATCCATCTCGCGCGCCGTACGGGTCGGCGAAACACCGTCCGCCAACTGGATCAGGTCGTCGGTGAACTGGCCCATCGCCGAGACCACCACGACCACTTCGTTGCCGGCGGCTCGGGTCGAGGCCACGTGGTCGGCCACCGATCGAATGCGCTGGGCGTCGCCCACCGACGTGCCACCAAACTTTTGCACGATGAGCGCCATGCGCACCAAGGATAGTTGAGCGTTTCGTAGCCATTCGAGTGGCCTACTAAAGTCGCAACCATGGCAACTTCTAAACGCGAACGGCAAAAAGCGGCCCGCCGCGAGAAACTTGAACGAATGCAGCGCTACGACAAGCGGCGAAAGACTCTTCGTCGCTCCGTCATCGTCGGTGTCATCGCCGTGCTCGTCATCGGCACCGGCGCACTGCTCTTCACCGGCGGCAAGTCGCCAACGACGACGACCACGACCACGACCAGTTCGACGACGGCGACGAGTTCGACAACGATCTCGACCACCACCACAGTGCCCGTGGCCGGCCAGATGACGCAGGCCCAAGCCAACGCCGTGGCCGTGGCCGCCGGATGTCCGGCCTCCACCGCCACGAGGGTGAATACGCTCACCTGGAGCAAAGCACCCGCGATGACCATCAACAAGTCCAAGACGTACTACGCCCACTTCTCCACCACGGCGGGAAGCTTCGTCGTCAAACTCGACGCCGCGACCGCACCGATAACGACGAATAACTTTGTCTTTTTGGCGAACCACAACTTCTACAAGTGCGTCATTTTTCACCGCACCATCCCTGGCTTCATGATTCAAGGGGGCGACCCCACGGGCACGGGCTCGGGCGGCCCGGGCTACACCATCGCCGACGAGTACCCAAAAGTCGGTAATCCGACCTACCCGCTCTACTCCATCGCCATGGCGAACGAGACCGCGCCCCACACCGGCGGAAGCCAGTTCTTCATCGTCACGGGTGCCGAAGGTGAGACCCTTGGCGCGACCTATTCACTGTTTGGTCAAGTCATCAGTGGCTTTAAGGCCGTCAAGATCATCCAAGACGCCGGCAACCCGAACCCGACCGCGAGCGGCGTCCCTCCACTCGTCACCCACCGAATTTTGAACGTCACGATCAGTGAGTCATAGCGCGTGGCTACTCCTCTCCCCAACCCCGATGGTTCGAGCCCTCAGCGTCAGCGCTTTGACGCCGCGCCCGAGATGATCATCGATCCCACCAAGACCTATAACGCGACGATGGTCACGTCCAAGGGCACGATGGAGCTTCTCCTTGATCCGCTCGGCGCGCCCCTTGCGGTGAACAGCTTCGTGTACTTAGCGCGTTGGCACTACTTCGACGGCATCGTGTTTCACCGAATCATTCCCGGCTTTGTCTTGCAGGGCGGCGACCCCACGGGAAGCGGTTCGGGCGGGCCCGGCTACCGCTTCAACGACGAATTGCCTAAGCCCGGTCGCTACGAGCTGGGCTCCTTGGCCATGGCGAACGCGGGGCCGCACACCAACGGCTCTCAGTTCTTTGTCATCTCTGGTCCCGACGGGGTGCGACTTCCGCCGCTGTACTCGCACTTCGGCAAAGTCGTCAAGGGCTTGGACGTGGTGGCCGCGATCAACGAGCTGGGCACGCCGTCGGGCAAACCGCGCGAAAACGTCGTCATCGAATCGGTCACCATCACCGAAAGCTAGAGCTCGACGATCTCGTGCCCGCGCGTGACGACCACGTCGTCACTCCCTTGACGCCAGTTCGAGCCATCAAAGTGCACCACGCCTCGCGGGCCAAGGACGGCCAGCGTGACCTCAGGCCCCAGCAACGTCCTCGTACGGGTGAGCTGGTTCTCGCTGGCGTCGACGCCAACGGCGAGACCCGATCGGTAACCGAGTCCGGTCGTGGGCGCGCCCCCCCTTGGGTCGATCATGACCTCGCCGAGCACCGACGCGCACGCGCCCACAGCAACGAGCCGAGGGGCCTCGCGAATCGCCTCGCCAACGGGCGTCGCGTGCCACGCGCTCTTGGCGTGCAGCGCCGAGCCGTCACTGAGCACCACCAGCGCCGCGCTCTTGATTCGCTCGACGAAGTACGGATCGAAACTCGCGGTCCGCTCGGCGATCATCAGCACCTCGACTCGTGCGCCCGAGGCCTCGAACACCGTGGCGAGCTCGAGGGTCGCTTGGGTGAGTCCAGTGAAGGCCGCGCCCGTGGGCACGACGACGACGTCGGTGTCGAGAGTAACGACGAGCAGTTCGCCCTTCGCGAGCACCACGCGCAGGGCCTCATGAGAGCCCACGAGAACCGTTCTCACCTGCATCTGTCGGTTGTGGCCTAGTTTGCCTTTAGAGGCCTTCCCACTTGTCACAGGTGCACCCTACATTTCGAGCGTGGCCCCAGACAGATGGCGATGTCGCACCTATCAATACCGTTTGCACCCGACGACGCGCCAGACCCGGGCGCTCCTCCTTCAACTCGACTATCAGCGCGAGCTTTACAACGCTGCCCTCGAAGAGCGTGTCGGCGCCTGGAAGTGGGAGCGACGCTCGGTCAGCTTCTTCGACCAGTGTCGTACCCTGACGGGTCTGGCCGAGATTCGACCTGAGGTTGTCGCGTCGGGTGTTGTCTTGTGCCGTGGCACTCTGAAGCGCCTCGATCGGGCCTTCGCCGCCTTTTATCGCCGTGTGAAGACCGGCGAGACACCGGGGTACCCTCGGTTCAAGTCAGCAAGTCGCTTTCACTCCTTGCAGTGGGAAGACACCAATGGCTGGAAGGTGAAGAGTGAAGCTCGACGGCTCTACTTGCTCGGCATTGGAGAAATAAAAGCCAACTACCACCGTCCGCTTCTCGGCACCCCTAAGGCCATCACGGTCAAGCGTGAGGGCGCTACGTGGTGGGTCGGCGTGCGTTGTGTGGACGTACCCGCAACTCCGTTGGCTTCCACTGGCCGTGAGGTGGGGCTTGATCTCGGGGTCATCAATCTCGTCGCCACAAGCGAAGGGGAGTTGATTGTCGGCGAGCACTTTGGCTCTCAAGCTCGGGCGCAACTGACGTTTGCCCAACAGAGACTCGCGACCAAGCAGCGCGGATCAAACCGACGTCGCCGCCAAGTCGACGTTGTGGCGAGACTCCATCGCAAGGTCGCCAATCAGCGTCGCAATGCCGCCCACCAACTGAGTCGTCGACTCGTGAACGACTACGACCTCATCGTGTTGGAGGACCTCGCCATTACCAATATGGTGTGTGCACCCAAGGCGAAGCCCGATCCGGAAGTGCCCGGCGCGTTCCTGCTGAACGGCGCCAAAGCTAAGACCGGGCTCAATCGTTCTATTCACGACGCGGGGTGGGGAACCCTAGCGTCACTGCTCTCCTACAAGGCTGAAAGCGCCGGTCGGATCGTAGTGACGGTTGATCCTCGCCACACCAGTCAGATGTGTGCCAAGTGCGGCCATGTCGAAGCGGGTAACCGGGTCAACCAAGCGGAGTTTTGTTGTCTCGCCTGTGGGCACCGTGTCCACGCCGACGTCAACGCCGCGCGTAACATCCTTCGGGCCGGTAGAGCCCGGCAGGCTTTGGCCTGCGTTGGTCGAATTTAGGCCACTACCCAACGGTAGTGTTCGCACATGAGCTTTCAAATGATCGGCGTCGTAGGTTCGGGCATTATGGGTGGCGGCGTCGCCGAGGCGTGCGCCGGAACTGGCGCGACCGTGATCGTACGAGCCCGCACCGAAGCCAGCGCCGACGCCCTCTTGGTCCAACTGGACCGCTCGCTCGCCAAACAGGTGGAGAAGGAGAAACGCACGCCCGAAGACGCCGCGGCGCTTCGCCAGCGCGTCACCGTCACCGCCAACCTGGCCGATCTCGCCGACTGCGATCTCGTGATCGAGACGGTCGTGGAGGATCTCGAGGTGAAGATGGAACTCTTTCGAGCGCTCGACGGCGTGGTCAGTCCCAAAGCCATTATCGCGACGTGTACCTCGACGTTGCCCATCATCGATCTCGCCATGCAGGTCTCGAACCCCGAACGCGTCTGTGGCGTGCATTTCTTCAACCCCGTGCCGACCATGGCCCTGGTCGAGGTCGTGCGCCCGCTGAGCGCCAGCGACGAAACCATTGAAGCCGTAACTGAGTTCGTGCTGGCGTGCGACAAAGAGCCCATTGAAGTCAAGGACCAGGCGGGCTTCATCGTGAACGCCCTGCTCTTTCCCTACCTCAACAACGCCGTTCGACTCTTAGAGCACGGCGTGGCGACCAAAGAGGGCATCGACGCGGCGATGAAGGGTGGCTGTGGTTTCCCGATGGGTCCCTTCGCTCTGCTCGACCTCGTGGGTCTGGACACGTCGCTCGCCATCCTCGACGCGCTCTACGTGGAGTACGCGGACGCGAACTACGCCCCCGTGCCCTTACTGCGCCGCATGGTGAGCGCCGGGCTACTCGGGAGAAAGTCGGGCGAGGGCTTCTATCAGTACAGCCACTAACCCCCAACGGGAGAAAATGTGAAGGATCGTTCCAAGGCGTGGGTGATGAGGACCTACTCGGGTCACTCGAACGCCACGAAGTCGAACGAGCTCTACCGAGGGAACCTGGCCAAGGGCCAGACCGGCCTCTCCATCGCCTTTGACCTGCCCACCCAGACCGGCTACGACCCCGACGATCCCTGCGCCGCGGGTGAGGTCGGCAAGGTGGGCGTACCGGTGGCGCACCTGGGTCATATGCGCCAACTCTTCGAAGGGCTGCCCTTGGACGAGATGAACACCTCGATGACCATTAACGCAACGGCCGCGTGGCTGTGGGGCCTGTACCTCGCCCTGGCCGAAGAAGACGGCGTCGACGTGGCCACCCTCCAGGGCACCACCCAGAACGACATCGTCAAGGAGTACCTAAGTCGCGGGACCTACATCTTCGCGCCCGAGCCCTCCAAGCGTGTCATTGTCGACATGATCGCGTACGGCATCCACCACGTCGCCAAGTGGAACCCGGTCAACGTCTGCAGCTACCACCTCCAAGAGGCCGGCGCGACCCCGGCTCAAGAGATCGCCTACGCGCTGGCCACGGCCATTGACGTCTTGGACGCGGTCCGCGATTCGGGCAAAGTCGAAGCCGAGCTCATGCCCGAGGTCGTGGGGCGAATCTCGTTCTTCGTCAACGCCGGGGTGCGATTCATCGAAGAGGTCGCCAAGATGCGCGCCTTCACCGCGATGTGGGACGTGATCTGTCGCACCCGCTACGGCGTGGACGATCCCTCGCTGCGTCGCTTTCGCTACGGCGTGCAAGTGAACTCACTCGGCCTCACCGAACAACAGCCCGAAAACAACGTCCAGCGCATCGTGCTCGAGATGCTCGGCGTCACGCTTTCGGCCGACGCGAGGGCCCGGGCCATCCAGCTGCCCGCGTGGAACGAAGCGCTCGGACTCCCGCGCCCCTGGGATCAACAGTGGAGCCTTCGGATCCAGCAGGTCCTGGCCTACGAAAGCGATCTCTTGGAGTACCCCGACATCTTCGCGGGCTCACAAGTCATGGACGCCCTCGTCCATCAGTTGACAGAAGACGCACAGAGCGAACTCGACGACGTGCTCGCCCTGGGTGGCGCCTTTAGCGCCATCGAGGAGTTAAAGAGCCGACTTGTGGCCAGTCAGACGGCCCGGGTCGAGCGCATCGAGTCCGGCGAGCAGGTCGTGGTGGGTGTGAATCGCTTTCTCGAAACCACCGCGTCGCCCCTCACCAATGACGCGTCACTCGAGGCGATCATGGTGGTGGATCCAAAAATCGAACAAGAGATGATCGACGACGTGGTGGCGTGGCGCGCCAGACGCGACCCCCTCGCCGTCGAGGCGGCTCTGGGCGAGCTGCGCCGGGTCGTGGCGAGCGGCGACGTGCGCGACAACGTCATGGTGCCGACCATCGCGCTGGCCAAAGCCGGCGGCACCACCGGGGAGTGGGCCAACGCGCTGCGCGACGTCTTTGGCGAGTACCGCGCGCCCACGGGCGTGCGGGCTCGCGCCAGCACACGCGGCGCCAACTTCAGTGAACTCGTGGCTCGCTCGAGGGCCTTAGGCGAACGACGTGGCACACCCCCGCGGCTGCTCGTCGCCAAACCCGGTCTCGACGGACACTCCAACGGCGCCGAACAGATCGCCGTGGCCGCGCG
>DATLTW010000082.1:0-9647 GCA_035533495.1 Acidimicrobiales bacterium
GTGCCGATCGGGTTGCCCGTAAAGGTGGGCGAGAACGACGAGGGGTGCGCCATGTAGGAGATCTGCTGCTCCGCGATCGAGATCGGGAACGCCGAGAACGGTATGACCAAGTTGTAGGCCACCGTATAGGCGTCCACCGCCGTCACCGACGCGATGATCGGTTTAATCGCTAGACCCACCGTGGGGTCCGCGTTCGCGGCGGTGTAGTTCGCGACGCAGACCGTCGCGTTAAAGGGGTCACCGTTCGAAAAGGTGACGCCCTGGCGCAGTTTGACGGTCCAAACGGTGTAGTTAGCATTCGGCTTCGCCGAGAGTGCCAGCATCGGTAACGCCCGCTTACCGTTTTTTGACATTACGAACAGAGGGTCATACAGTGCATTCGCCACACAGAAACCCGAGGCGTCCATCTTGCCCTGTGAGCCGTTAAAGATGTGGTAGTTGGGCACGTCGGAGAGAGTTCCGACGGTCAAGGTGCCACCCCTCCGCGGCTTGCCCCTATTGACGCCCACGGTTGCGCCGGCCACATTGGCGAGAAGCCCGTCAACAACGGTGCCCGCCATGGCGACGCCGCCAATCGTGGCCGCTGAATGAGTAAGGAACGAACGACGATCGATCGTTGAAGACATCTGAGTCCTGCTTTCCCCCAAGGAGACCGCCTGGTGCGGTTTCCCCACTGCGCGAAACTTAGCAAGAACTGGCCTACGTGCCAGTACACCTATGAAATCTCTTTGGACGAAGAATTACTTCAGGGCCCAGGCGGAGGGAGGGCCGCCTGGGCCCTGAAAAACGGGGCAATTAAACGCTTTTACTTCGGGGCGGCCGTTCCCCAATGGTCGGTCCTGGAGCGTGGTGCCTGGGTTGTCGACTCGCTTCGCCCTCTGCACTCCTCGAAAGACCTCCGGTTCTTTCCTTCCTCGGCCACCACGTCGTTGGACTTGAGACAGTGTGACGCGTGAGTGTGTGGAGTCCATTGAAAGAGGGTAAGAAGCCGCTAAATCCGAGAAATGTTAACGGGGCAAGAAATCGCTTCGATACCCGCCCGCGGGGGTTTAGTTTCGGGCATACTTGGCGCGTACAAGTAGCGCCTCACGGGGTCGGCACGGGGGACATATCTATTAAGGGAGGACACCCGCGTGGCGTTGACTTTCGATTCACATGACGGATCCCCGGGCGACCCGGCCTTTCGCGTCGAGCAGCACGGCATCGACTTCATTCCATTGAGCGAACGCTGGGCCTCGCCTCGAAATATCGCCGCACTGTGGGCCGGCTCAGCCATCAACGTCGAGTACTTCATTTACGGCGCACTGTTAATGGGCTTTGGCTTCAGCTTCTACACAGCACTCAGCATCATCATCATTGGCAACCTCTCCTTCTTCCTCCTCGGGCTGGCGTCGTTGCAAGGACCCGAGGCGGGAACCACCGCCTTCGCCATCTCTCGCGCGGCCTTTGGCACGCGCGGGTCGCGTCTCGTGAGCTTCTTCAACTGGGTCACGCAGTTGGGTTTTGAGACCGAGGGCCTCATTCTCATCGTGGGGGCCGCGATCGTGTTGTTCCAGATGGCGGGCGTTAACGTCTCGACACCGCTCAAGGTCATCTTCATCATCCTCGCCGCCACGATTCAAGCAGTGATGCCCTACTTTGGCCACGCGACCATGGTGAAGGTCCTTCGCGCGCTGATACTTCCCTTTGGCGCCATCTTCGTCCTGCTCGCGATCTACGACTTTCGACACGGATCGGCCACCTTCAAGGGCTTCGGCGGCGGCTGGCAGCTCTACACCGCGGGGCTGGCCTTTACCATCGCCCTGTCGGGACTGGGCTGGACGGAGTGCGGCAACGACTACTCCCGCTACTTACCGCGCGACGCCAAGAAGTGGTCCATCGTCTGGTGGATCTTTGTCAGTACCGCCATCCCCGAGATCATCATGATGATTCTGGGCGCGGCGACGTTCACGTTCCTTTCAACGAACGCCCAAGTCGCGGCGTGGAACGGAGCCAACCCCTTTGAGGCGCTGCACGCCCAGCACTACATCCCCAGTTGGGTGGTCGTCCTCTTTTTGTTGTTCGCCATCGTGCAGCTCTTTGGCATCAACTCACTGGACCTCTACTCCTCGGGCGTGTCGCTCCAGGCAATGGGGCTTCGACTCAAGCGCTACCAGGCCGTGGTGTTGGACTCGTTCCTGGCGTGCGGCTTGACGATCTACGCCGAGTTCCAGTCGACCTTCTCTTTGTACATGAAGGAGTTCGTCGGGGTCATCATTGTCTGGATTGCCCCGTGGTTCGCGATCATGATGGTCGACTGGTTAATGCGGAAGTACCGCTACAGCGCCGCCGAGATGCAGCGACAAGATCGAGGAAGCCTGTACTTCGTGGGCGCCAGCGGCATCAATTGGAGCGCCATCGTGGCCTTCGTGGTGGGTCTGGTAAGCGCGACGCTGGCCTTCTCGAAGGCGCCGCCACCGGTCAACTTCCCGTTTCACTGGATGACGCCGATCTCGAATCACTACGGTGGCGCGTGCGCGGGCTCGCTCGTGCACGGGGTGTGCAGCGCTGGCTGGTACGGCGGTGCCGACTTTTCCATTGAAGCCGGGATCGTCATCGCGGCGGTGGTCTACTTCGTACTCGAAAAGATAACGGGCAACGTCGCTCGTCAGGTCAAGCGACAGAAAGAACTCGAGCCAACGACCTAGCGATTCACCGCGTCATCGCGCTTCGAGGGCTGGGGCTAACCGTTCCAGTCCTCGACCAAGCCCCCTGATCCGTCGGGGCGGAACACGGGAATCGAACCGAGCGCGCGCACCATGGTGGCGTCCTCCCCCAGGGCCGCGCGCCAGAGCGAGGCCTCGGTGACCAGCGTGCCAATGGCGACCACGTGTGCGTCCACCCCGCGAAGCAGTCGCAGCGCCGCGCCGGTGGACGCGCCCGTTGAAATGACGTCGTCGACGATGGCCACGCGCTTGTTTCGAACGTCACCGAGTCGGGCCCGGTCAAAGAGGAGGCGCTGTTCGGCGTCGGTGGTGATCGAACGCACCGATTCACTGATGGCATCGGCTAAGTGAATCTTGGGAGTCTTGTGCAAGACCACGTACTGGTCAAGACCGAGATAGCGCGTCACCTCTACCGCCAGCGGTATGCCCATCGTGGCCACCGTCGCCACCACGTCGAGGTCGTAGGGCGCGAGGACCTCGGCCAGTTCTTCACCGGCCTTGGCCATGAAAGCGATGCCCATGTCCACGGTGATAAGCAGCGCCAGGGCCAGATTCTCGTTCAACGACACCACCGGCAGATCGACGCGCTGCGATCCGATGTCAACGGAATAGATACCTCTGGTCACGGTGCTGGAGCATACTGAGTCCATGACCACGCCCAAGTCGCCACTCTCGCGAGTACTCGCGCGCCAGATGCTCGCCACGGCCTACGACGAAGCCGTGCGGGGCCTCGACGAAGGCGGTATCCCCATCGGCGCGGCGCTCTTTTTACGCGACGGGACACTCCTGGGATCGGGCCACAACCGACGGGTGCAAGAAGACGACGCGTCGGTGCACGCCGAGACGGATGCCTTTCGCAAGGCCGGGCGCCGTCGCGACTACCCCGAGTGCGTCATGGTCACGACGTTGTCACCGTGTTGGTACTGCTCCGGGCTCGTTCGTCAGTTCAACATCGGCGCCGTCGTCATTGGCGAAGCCGAGAACTTCCACGGTGGTCACGAGTGGCTACAAGAGCTCGGCGTCGAGATTGTCCTGCTGGACGACCCCGGGTGCACGACGTTGCTTCGACTCTTTATTGACCAGCACCCCGAACTCTGGCACGAGGACATCGGGCTTTAGGCCTCATCGCGCGGGCGGCCCAAAGAGCCGGTCGCCCGCGTCGCCGAGCCCCGGCGTGATGTAACCGACGTCATTCAGCTCTGCGTCCAGGGCCGCGGCCACGATGGTGATCTCGGGATGACGTGAGAAGACGAAATCAACGCCCGGCTGGGCGGCGATAAGACAGAGCACCGTGATGTCGCCCGCGCCCCTCGAGCGAAGCATCGCCAAAACGCAGTCCAGCGACCCGCCAGTAGCGAGCATGGGATCACAGATCACGACGTGAACTCCTTCGAGCGACTCGGGCAGACCATCGAGATACACGTCGGGCAACAGCGTGACCTCGTTTCGGCGCAGGCCCACCAGACACACGCGATGATGCGGCAGTACCTCTTGCACCGCGGGACTCATGCCGAGCCCGGCTCGCAGAATCGGAACGATGAGGTACTCCGTGTCAATTCGCAGTGCCGGTGCGGACTTCATGACTGGCGTGTCGACGGTGGTCATCGTGACGGGCGTGTCGCGAAAAGCCTCGTACGCGACAAAACGTGAGATCTCCCCGGCCAGGCGCAGGAAGTCAGCGTTGGATGTTTTTACGTCGCGAAGCTGACGGACCTTGTCGGCCACAACCGGGTGATGAACCACGAGCAGCGAATCCACGAGGTCACACTACGCCGTTGCACTTCGATCCGTCAGATTTCACTTTTAGCCACACCCCAGCCCAGTGTTGCACCGCAGTCGGTAGAATTGCTTGATGTCTTCTTCGCTCTCCGAACGCACTAAGCAAGTTCGAGAGGGTGAAGCGAATCCACTGGGCGGCGTGACCTCGACGTACCCAGGTCCGCGCGCGCAGATCTCCACGAACCACAATCTCTCCTGGTGGCGAAGGATCTTGCCGGTCATCGAGTCTCATCGCCTGACGTTCTTTGTTGCGATTGGCCTCTCGTTCGTCAGCCTGGTCTTTCAGGTTCTCGTGCCCAATATGTTGGCCAGCGACATCGACAACACGCTGATAAAGCACATCACTTCACTGCACAGCGACGTAGTAGCGGTAGTGATCGTTGGTCTGCTGGCGGGCGTGACCGGCATCATTTCGCGCCAGTACGTCTACTACACCGCCTACAACGTCGAGGCGGACTTGCGCTCGTTGATCTATGAGCACCTCACCTGGTTGTCCTTTAGCTTTTATGACCGGGTGCAGTCCGGTCAGCTCATAAGCCGCGCCAACAGCGACATCCGCAGCGTGCAGATGTATTCCACGTTCGCGCCGCTCATTATCGTCCAATGTTCTATCGGCGTCATCGCTTTTGGCTTCATGCTCTACATCAGCTGGATCTTGGCCCTGATCGCGATGGTGGTGATGCCAATTCTGTACTTCGTCGGCATCAAGATGCGCCGGGTGATGTTCCCGATCTCGTGGATCACCCAGGCCCGCCTCGCCGACGTGGCGACGATCGTTGATGAGAACGTGAACGGCGTACGTGTGGTCAAGTCCTTCGCCCAAGAAGAGGCGGAGGTGAACCGACTCGCCGACGACGCCGAACGGGTGGCGTGGGCCTACATCAAAGACGCCAATATTCGAGCGGTGTGGTCGCCGTGGGTCCAGAACCTGCCCCAGTTGGGCCTCGCGCTGGTCCTGCTCTTCGGCGGGTGGATGGTCCTGCAGGGCAAGCTCGCCTACGGCGAGATCTTGGCCTTTAACGCGTACCTCTTGATGCTCCAAGCGCCTTTCATGATGCTGGGCCAACTGGTCATGATGGGTCAGCGCGCCAAGGCCAGCGCCGAGCGAATCTTCGAGATCCTCGACGAGCGCCCCGACGTCGTCGAACGTCCCGGCGCCTACGATCTCGACCACGTGGCGGGCGCGATCGACTTCAACCACGTGCAGTTCACCTACGCCAACGGCGCGGAAATCCTGACCGACTTCGACGCGCACATCGCGCCGGGCGAGACCGTGGCCATCGTGGGGCGCACCGGTTCGGGTAAGTCGACGGTGGCTCGCCTGATGACGCGATTTTACGACGTCACCGACGGCGCCATCACGATTGACGCGCACGATCTGCGCGACGTGACGTTGCATTCGCTGCGAGAGAACGTGGGCGTGGTGCTCGACGAGCCCTTCCTCTTTTCGGTCTCCATTCGCGAGAACATCGCCTACGGCCGGCCGGACGCCTCCCTCGAGGAGGTCGAGGCGGCGGCGCGGGCCGCGAACGCGGACGAATTCATCGTGCGCCTGCCCGCGGGCTACGACACGATCGTGGGCGAACGCGGCTACACCCTCTCGGGTGGTCAACGCCAGCGCATCGCCATCGCGCGAACGCTCCTGCTCAACCCACCCATCCTGATCCTCGACGACGCGACGAGCGCCATTGACGTGCACGTCGAGTCGGGCATCTACGAGGCGTTACGAGGTCTGCTCACCCAACGCACGACCATCGTCATCGCGCATCGCATCTCGACGATCGCCTTGGCCAGTCGCGTGTTGTTACTCGAAGAGGGGCGCGTCGTGGCCAGTGGCACCCACGACGAACTTCTCGCCAACGTGCCGCTCTATTCACAGATCCTCGCCCAAGCCACGACCGGGGAGCAGATCTAATGGGCTGGGGCGGCGGCTGGGGCGGGGGCGGGGGCATGTTCAGCGGCAGCGCCCAGGCCGCGAGCGGTCGGGCCGGCCTGCCCTTTGGGGGCATTCCCTCAGAGTTAATGGAGGAAACCACCAAACTGTTGGCGACCGAGCCCGAACATCCCAAGTCGAATATTCACTTCACCCAGCGACCGAGCGAGAAGGAACGCCAGCGCCTGACGCTGCCCCGACTTCTCAAGGTCTATCCCAAGTGGGTCGTCGCGGGATCGGCTCTGGTGATCATCATCAGTCTCACGCTCCAGGCCGGACCGCTACTGACCGAGTTCGCGATCAAGAACGGCATGGAGCGCGGCCACCGATCACTCACGGTCATTGTGGTGTGCGCGCTGTTGTACCTGGTGCTCGCTTTGGCGAGCGTCTACTTTCAACGTCTCCAAGTCGAAGTGACGGGCAAGCTCTCCTCTCGGGTCATGCACGACCTACGAATCCGGGTCTTTACTCACTTTCAACGTCTCAGCATGGACTTCTTCACCGACGAAAAGGCCGGCGTCCTCATGAGCCGCATGACCAGTGATATCGAGAACCTCCAACAACTCATCCAAGACGGCGTCAGCCAGTTCGCCTTACAAGGTCTGACGATGGTCGTCATCACGGCAATCCTCTTCGCGACCAACGTGACCCTGGCCGCGTGGACCGTTCTCATGATCGTGCCCCTGCTCTTCGTCTTTACGATCTGGTTCCACCAGGCGTCGGAGCGGGGTTACCTCTTAAGTCGCGACCGCATCGCGCTGGTGTTGGCCGATCTCTCGGAGTCGCTCTACGGCATTCGCGTCGTGACGGCCAACAATCGCCAGCGTCGCAACATCCGCAACCATCGCCACGTCGTGGGGGCCTATCGCGACGCCAACCTCTACACCGGACGGGTCAACGCCATCTACGGGCCCTCCACCGCCATGATCGGCATCCTGGGTCAGGCGATGCTGCTGGGCATCGGTGGGCACATGGTGTTGACCCACCAACTCAACGTCGCCTACCTCATCGCCTTCTTCTTGTACTTGAACCGGTTCTTCGCCCCCATACAGCTCCTGGTCCAGCAGTACAACAGCCTCCAGCAGGGCCGCTCGTCGATCATCCGTCTTCGCGAGCTGCTCCAGACCAATCCCACGGTCGACGAGATGGACAACGCCGTCACGTTGCCCACGCTGGAGGGCCGCATCACCTTTGAGCACGTCAACTTCGGCTACAGCCCCGAGACCCAGGTGTTGCACGACATCAATTTAGAGATCGCGCCGGGAGAGTCGGTGGCGTTCGTCGGACCCACCGGGGCGGGCAAGTCGACGATGGCCAAACTCGCCAATCGTTTCTACGACCCCACCTCGGGCCGGGTACTGCTCGACGGGATCGACATTCGCTCCGTGACGTTACGCTCACTTCGTTCCCAGCTCGGGGTCGTCCCCCAAGAGGCCTTCCTCTTCGCGGGATCGATTCGCACGAACCTGAGCTTCGGTCGCGTCGACATTGACGGGGAAGAGATCGAGACCGCGATCGACGTCGTGGGGCTGCGCGAGCTGATCGACCGGCTGCCCGAAGGCATCGACACGCCCGTGCACGAACGGGGCCAGACGCTCTCGGCCGGTGAGCGTCAACAACTCGCCCTCGCGCGCGCGTTCCTCGCGCGACCCCGTGTGTTGATACTCGACGAAGCCACCTCGTCACTCGACCTGCGCAGCGAAACCGTGATTGAGCGCGCGCTCGATCGCCTGCTCGAGGGCCGCACGGCCATCCTCATCGCGCACCGACTCACCACGGCCCAGCGCGCTGACCGGATCGTGGTCATTGACGACGGGGGCATCGTGGAGATGGGTTCGCCCCAAGAGCTCTTGGCGGCCAGCGGCGCGTACGCAACCATGTACGGCGCCTGGCTGGCGTCGGGCGGGCGCGACGCGACGCGCGCGGGCGCTTAGAACAACTCGCGCACGGCCTCGATGAGCGAGGCGGCGCTCTGTCCGGCCTGGGGCACGGGCTGCACCTGAAGGTGCGTCACGCCCGCAGTTCGAAAGGCCGCCACGCGCTCTTTCACGTAGCTCTTGGGCCCACAGAGCGACGTGAGTTCGAGAAACTCCAGGGGCACGGCGGCCTCGGCCTCACGCTTGTTGCCCGCGAGGTAGAGATCTTGGATGACTGCCGCCTCTTTCTCGAAACCGTAACGAACGGCCAATTCGTTATAGAAGTTCTTGCCCCGCGCGCCCATGCCGCCCACGTAGAGCGCCACCATCGGGCGTTGAAGCTCTCGCAGCGCGGCCACGTCCTCGCCTTCACCGATCGCCAAGAGTCCCCCCGCGGTGATCATCATCTCGGCGAGGTTCTTGTCACGCTTCGCGGTGCCCGCGGCGAGTGACGTACCCCAGACTTCGTGCGCGCGCTCGGGGATGAAGAGGATCGGAATCCAACCGTCGGCGATCTCGGCGGTGAGTTCGACGTTCCTCTCGCCCAGCGAGGCAATCCACACGGGTATCTCGCTGCGTTGGGGGTGCGCGATGATCTTGAGGGGCTTACCCAGGCCGGTCCCCTGCTCGGGGGGCAAGGGCAAGGTGAAGTTCTTGCCCTGGTGCACGAGGGGCGCCTCGCGCTTCCACACGTCGCGACAGATCTCGACGATCTCTCGGGTACGCCCGAGGGGATTGGTGTACGCCACGCCGTGAAAGCCTTCGATCACCTGGGGCCCCGAGGCGCCCAGGCCCAGGTTGAATCGACCCTCGGAGAGCGCGTCAAGACCCGCGGCGGTCATGGCGATCAACGTGGGCGTGCGGGTGTAGATCGGCAGGATCGCCGCACCGATCTCCACGCGCTCGGTCAACGCCGCGAGGTAGCCCATGAGCGATGGACTATCGAAACCGTAGGCCTCGGCGACCCACACGAGATCGAGCCCGGCCTTTTCCATCTCCACGACGTCGCGCGCGGACTTCTTAAACCCGCCGGCGTAGCCCATCATCGTCGAAATCTTCATCATTGACCTTTCGCCCTTGGTGCGTCTCACAGTATCCGAAGGGTCATCTTCAGCCAAAGCTCGCCCTTTTGGCGCTCGGGGTTGGGCCCACTCACCTAACCTAGGAAGTGGAAGCAACGGCGCTTTCATAAATCCCAAAGGCTGGTGACACGTGGTCACGCGTCTTCATGAAGCACACTCTGACGGCTTCAATCCCTGGCTCCATATCGTCTCGCTGATCGAACAGGCGGGCCATCTGCTCGGTCTCAACGAG
>DATLTW010000083.1:0-23762 GCA_035533495.1 Acidimicrobiales bacterium
ATGGACATGGACCTCGTCGAGGGAATGCGCTTTGACAAGGGCTACATCGCCCCGTACTTCGCCACCGACGTTGAGCGACAAGAGGCAGTGCTCGAGAACGCGTATGTACTTCTCGTGTCGAGCAAGATCTCCTCAGTGCGCGACGTCTTGCCCGTCTTGGAAAAGGTCATGCAGTCGGGTCGACCACTGTTGATCATCGCCGAAGACGTCGACGGCGAGGCGCTGGCTACCTTGGTCGTCAACAAGATCCGCGGCACGTTCAAGTCCGTTGCGGTGAAGGCGCCGGGATTTGGCGAACGGCGTAAGGCCATGCTCCAAGACATCGCGATCTTGACCGGCGCGACGGTCATCTCCGAAGAGATTGGCCTCAAGCTCGAGACCGCGACCCTGGAACTTCTCGGCACCGCTCGCAAGGTCGTTGTCACCAAGGACGAGACCACCATTGTCGAGGGGGCCGGATCCGACGCGGACATCAAGGGCCGCATCAGTCAGATCAAGGCCGAGATCGACAACACCGAGTCGGACTACGACCGTGAAAAGCTCCAGGAACGTCTCGCCAAGCTCTCCGGTGGCGTGGCCGTCATCAAGGTGGGCGCCGCGACCGAAGTGGAGTTGAAAGAGAAGAAGCACCGCATCGAAGACGCGGTGTCGACCACGAAGGCCGCGATCGAAGAGGGCGTGGTGCCCGGAGGCGGCGTGGCGTTGCTGCGTAGTCAATCACGCATCTTGGAAGCCGCCGAGAAGTTGAGCGGCGACGAACAGACGGGCGCGCGCTTGGTGGCCAAGGCCGTCGAGGCGCCGCTGAACCAGATCGCCGTCAACGCGGGTCTCGAGGGCGGGGTCATCGTGGACAAGGTCCGCCACCTGGCCAAGGCGACCGAAGGCCTCAACGCCGAGACCGGTGAGTACGAGGACCTCCTCAAGGCCGGTGTCATCGACGCGGCCAAGGTGACGCGATCGGCCCTGCAGAACGCGGCGTCCATCGCGGCGCTGTTCTTAACGACCGAGTGCGTCATCGTCGACAAGCCCGAAGAGAAGGCGTCGGCGCCCATGGGCGGGATGGACGACTACTAAGCCGTTTCACGTTTCATCGAGTGCACCGCGGGGTTACGCCCCGCGGTGCGTTCGTTAATTACGGCTTTTTATTTCCGCCCGATTGCTTCTAGCATGGGGTCATGACGACGCCTACGCCCCTCACCTCGTCGCGCGGCTTGAACGTCGTGCACCTCTTTTGCCATTCCACGCGCGACGTCGACGCCGGCGCACTCCGCAAGGCCGTCGACGACGCGAAGAGTGCAGGACTTCAGGTGGTGACCGCCGCGATCGTGGGCGCCAAGGCCGACCTGTGCTTCATGGTATTGGGCGAGAACCTGTGGGACTTGAGAAGGTTCCAATCCAGAGTGCAAGCGGCCGGTCTCGAAGTGGGCGAAAGCTACGTCTCGGTGACCGAGGTCAGTGAGTACGCCAGCGGCATGCCCGAAAAGATGCTCAACGATCGACTCTTTCCCAAACTGCCCCCCGACAACATGAAGGCGTTCTGCTTCTATCCCATGTCCAAGCGTCGCGGCGAGACCCATAATTGGTACGCGTTGAGTTACGAGGTGCGCGAACAGTTGATGCGACAACACGGCGCCATTGGGCGCACGTTCAAGGGCCGCATCCTTCAAGTCATCACCGGTTCGACCGGACTGGACGACTGGGAGTGGGGCGTGACGCTCTTTGGCGTGCACGTGGACGATCTCAAAGAGTGCGTGTACACGATGCGCTTCGACGAGGCCTCGACGTTGTACGCGGAGTTTGGCGCGTTCTATACAGGTCTGGTGGGCACCGTGGACGAAGTGCTCGACGCCACCTTGGCGTGAGTGACGTGGCGGCGTCGTGTTTTGAGTAACTCGGTCCCCGAGAAGACCCTTCGCCGTTGGGCCGAGTCGCTCGCGGGCGTCGCCAAGACCGGGCTCGGTTTCACCGACAGCCAGTACGAGCGCGAGCGTTTTGAAGAGATCCTCAAGATCGCCGGTGACATCAAAGTTGCGGCCGACGAGGGACTCGAGGGCGTGGAAGACGCTGACGGGTACGTCACCCAGTGGATGAAAGAGGTAGGCAGCGGCGTGCCGGGCTATCAGACGCCCAAGGTCGCCGTGGGCGCTGCTGTAACGAACGATGAGGGCAAGTTGCTCCTCATTCAACGAGCCGACTCGGGCATCTGGCTCTACCCGACGGGCTGGTGCGACGTGGGGTACTCGGCGGCTGAAGTCGTCGTGAAGGAGGTGCTCGAAGAGACCGGCATCGAGGCTGAACCAGTGCGCCTCCTCGGTGTCCTCGACGGGATGCGCCTGGGGGAGTCGAGAATCCCCCTCTATTCGCTGCTCTTTTTCTGTCGCGCGACGGGTGGTGAACTCCATCCCCATCCCCTCGAGGTCACCGACGCGGGCTGGTTCGCGCGCGATGAACTGCCGAGTCCCACGATCGGGGCCAAGCGGTGGGCCGGACCGATCTTCGCCGCGATCGACGGCGAGCATCGCGACGTCTTCTACGACGATCTTCGCCGACCGGTCTGGCGCGGCGACCAATGAGTGTCACGGTTGAACGGGCACTGGAGGCGTCACCCGATCTGCTCGAAGGGCTGAACGCACTCCTGCCTCAGCTCTCAAAGACGGCGCCGCCACTCATGATGGCCGACGTCCAGGAGATGGTGGAGTCCGACGCCGCAACACTCTTCGTGGCGAGAGACGACGGTGTCGTCGTGGGGACATTGACGCTCGTAATTTTCTCGATTCCTACCGGGCTTCGCGCGTGGATCGAAGACGTCATCGTTGACGAAGACGCTCGAGGCATCGGGGTCGGGGAGGCGTTGACCACCGCCGCAATTAATGAGGCGCGCGAGCGTGGCGTGCGATCGCTCGATCTCACCAGTCGACCATCGCGAGAGGCAGCCAATGCGTTGTATCAGAAGCTCGGTTTCGAACGTCGCGACACTAATGTCTATCGTCGGATGATAAATGTAGAGGAAACCGATTAGCGGTATTCTTCGCTAATGGCGATAGACGCGGGCACGAGGAAGTTGGTCGGCTATGTTCGTGTCTCGTCTGTTGCCGGGCGTGACGCGAATGAAGAAGCCTTCAAGAGCCCTTCGGTTCAACGTGAGGCAATGGAGCGATGGGCAATAGCGAAGTACGGGCGAAAGCACAAGTGGCTCAACTGGCTTATTGACCTCGACACGTCCGGGAGTACTCACAACAGGCCGCTTCTTGACCAAGCCAGTGATTTGGCGATCGCTAATAACGCGGACCTAATCGTCTATAACTTCTCACGGTACTCGCGCAATCTGCCCGAAGGACTCACCGCCCTACGAAAACTTCTTGACAAGGGCGTCACCGTCTATGCCGCTACCGGTGGCCTTTCAGGCGGCACCGCTGAGGACGACCTCACACTTGCAATGTTCATGATGATGAATCAGTATCAACTGGCGAAGATTGCTGAAAGTTGGCAACACACGATCCGTCGTAACAAGGAGGAGGGGCGCTGGCACGGAGTAGTTCCTTACGGATACCGACGTGCAACAACAGAGGAGATGAAGAAGCTCGGTCGAACGGTCGGGGTCATCGTTGCGGATACTGAGAACGCGAAGAACGTTCTGCGTATTTTCAAAATGTACGCGCAAGGTGATGGACTTTTTGAGATTGGAAAGTACGGCGTAGAGCACAAGTGGTTCTCGCGCATCGGAACCGCGAAAGACATACTCCGGAACCCGGCCTACATTGGAAGACTTCCCGTGAAGGAATACGTTCCAGCGATCAACAGGGAAACCAGCGAGAGACGACTGGACCGTCACAGACGCCCGCTGAAGGAAGTGAAAACAAATTCTCCTATCGGTTCCATAGACGGCAAGCACAAGGCGATTGTCCCGCGTGCGTTGTGGGACAAGGTTCAGATTCGGCTGGAAAAGGAAAAGCGAGCGCCGAGAACAAAATTCACACATCCCCGTTACTTTGGCGCGCGCCGCGTGCGATGCGCGAACTGCGGCAAGATGCTCGTCTTCCAAGTCAGAGAGGAGTACAACTATCTGACTTGCCCGGGCAAACTCTGCACGAAGAAACCGGGTTCGGTCAAAGTACACGAACTTGAAGCCGTCGTTACGCAGTTCATTCATGAACTTCCAATCGTTATTACGCCCGCGTTAGATCGAGCATTGAAAGAGCGAAACAGAGCATCGAACGAAATCAGAACTAAGAAGGCGAAACTTGATAGGGAGATCGAGCGGTATAGCGATAACCGTGGAACTCTGGCTTTGATGCTCGCACTTGACGAATACCCCAACGGTCTCAGCCAAGAGAACGTTGGTGCCGCATTGGACAAGGTGGCGAAGGATTTGGAACTTGCGATAAAGGAACGACTTGAACTTGAAGAAGCCGACGACGCCGTTCCGCGAATGGAACAGCTGCAACAGGCCGTCATTGGCATTGGGAAGTTGTGGGATTTGGCGGGCGTCGCTCATCGGGGTCAGATTCTGCAATCGCTGAGCATCGAAATCCACATCGAGCCAAGTAAAAAATACAACGACCCTCTTGACGGTCGTGTCACCGTCGTGACGGCCTTGCCGAGTGGGGAGTTGATAGTGCAGGCAGAGGCGAAGAAGTCTCCGAAGAAAGTGAAATCGGGGCTTCCGAAGAAGCCCCGATAGGGATGCCATCAAGTGGCATGAAGCACGACGGTTACGCCGCGGCGGTGATGACCTCTTTGGAACTAAGGTCGAGCATCAACTCGGCGGCGATGCGGCTCAAAGCCAACAATGCATCGTCGAGAGTTGCGGGGCCAGCAATGTTGCTGTCGTGCTTGACGACAACGGCCACGCTGGTGGCACTCGTGTGAAGGATTTCTTCCATACTCTAAGAATGTCTCGGCGTTTCGCCGGGGCACTCTCCAAAACCGTGCAACTAAAGGGTTCTGCAAAAATTCAGTTTATGGAATGCGATTAAGTCGCCGAATTCTCATCGTTCTGGCTGCGACTTTCCACAGCGCGGGCAGGTACTCGCGTAATGACCGTTTGGACCGTCAAACTTGAGTCGCTTTTTGCAATGGACGCATAGTCGTTCGCCGTTGAAGTTGGCTGTCACCTTCGGCCATTTAACGATTGCGATGACACCAAACACCACAATGAAGATTACGACAACCATTTCATCGCCTCCTATTTTTGGCGACGGTC
This sequence comes from Acidimicrobiales bacterium, assembly GCA_035533495.1. GTDB lineage: Bacteria > Actinomycetota > Acidimicrobiia > Acidimicrobiales > RAAP-2 > RAAP-2. The sequence continues at coordinate 5,204 of DATLTW010000083.1, forward strand.
TTCAAAAAAGCGTAGATGAAGATGAGGATGATCGCGGCCAGGAAGACAAATAGCGACGCAATCGGATACGCCGCTCCGACACAGATTTCCAGGATGACGAACATCAAGATTACAAATATCACTGCTCAATCTCCCTGTTCGTCACACTCTCATCTTCCGTGTACGGAACATTGACCATCGGCGAAAAGTATCGTAGTCCTTCGCGTTCACTTCAAGTGACATTTTTCCTTTCGCCACTTCGGCATCTTTCCACGAAAGGGCGTATACGGGCGGAAAAAGTTAGGCTGACGAATTCATTTTTAGACCCGCAGCCCTGCATAAACGACAAAAGGCAATCGTTCATCGGTCAAGTTGTAAAATTGCACGGCTGTGGCTGAGCCGCCGTCGCTCCAAAGGGCGCGGCCAGGAGCCGCCGAGAGTAACTGTTCAGGTGCGAATGTGCCGACGCCAAGAATTGCCTCGGCCTGGTGTCGGTCTCCGCATTTCAACGCGAAACGGTTCGTGGTTAGTGCCCGCGTCCCAACATCAACAGAGTCACTTGTGGGCCTCTGAGTGACCAGAAGAGCCGTGCACCCTACGGCCCTGCCAAGGCTCAGATAGCGACGTAGGAGTGCATTTATGTTGGCGCGTTGCTTCGTGTCGCCCGCCGCACCGAGTTCAGCCCACTCGTCAATAACCAGCACGATCCACGGGTGTGTGCTGGTTGGTTGAAGTGTCGCCGATTGCGTGGTCGCCAAATACTCGGCTCGTCGTTGCACCTCCGCGAGCAACTCGTTCAGCAGGGTAACCGATGGCTCAACTTCATTCCCGAGTACCAGTCGGCTGAATCGTGGTCGCCACATTGACAATTCGGCATGCTTCGGGTCAATGCCCACTAAACAGACGTTGCGCGATGCTGCGAGGCCCGCGAGCATGACACGCATCGCTACCGACTTTCCTGACCCGGGATTTCCCCCAATCAAAATGGACTGGCCGTAGAACGAGGTGGCGACCTCGACACCGTTGTCATCGAGACCGAGTGGTATTTCTCGGAGTGGGTCTAATGGAAGGCCGACGGGATTGTGCTCTGGCTCGTAGGGAACGCTGCCAATGCTGAGTTCTTGGTCAAGAAGGACTGTCACGCGGTGCGCAAACTGCGGGTCGGCCTGCACGCGCACGCGCGCTATCCCGAACGCGACGGCCAGTTGGTCTGACATCATTCCAACACGAACTGCTGAGTTCGGTGGCTGAAGTCTTAGTTGAACAGCGTGGCCGAGCGCGGTCTCGGTAACAGCGGTGACGCGTGTTCCGTGAAGGCCAATCTGCTCTGCCACCATCGGCCAACTGATGACAAGAGGGAGTGTCTGCATCAGCCAACGTCGGAGGTTCATCGTGCGGGCTTCGCCTCAGCGTCGAGGCGGTCGGCGCGAAGCGTGACGCCGGTACGTTCTCGTCCGTTGTTGTCACGCATTGTCCACGTCGAGACGGTGAGGTTCTGACAGCGGAGGGCTACGCCACTCTTGACCTGGGCTACGTCGCCGCTCACGGTGATGGTCGCCGTGGGGTCGGTGCGCTCGCCAGTTCCTAATAGCAGTACCGGAACCTTCACGACGGGTTTTCCGTCAAGGCCGATCTTGGGATTCTCAGTGCCAAAGTCAAAGACTGGACGAGGTTCGCCAATCGCCAGCACGGTCAGCTTTGAAGCATCTATGGGTAGTCGCATTTCGTTACTCCTTCTTGGGGTGGGTGGGTAATCTCCCTCTCTCCACTGTTCGCGCCCCGGAACAAGGCGCAAGTAGGCGGGATCGCCTGGCCTGTTCTATGTGACAGGCGGCCGTCACCATTAGGCGTGTGGCGACGTACACCGACATCATCGAACAAGCCCACCGAACGCTCGGCCTTCGCGTCTTTGCTTCACCTGACGAGATAAAGAGAGCGTGGCGAATTCGCGCGAGCGAGACCCACCCCGACCACAACCGCAGCGCGAGGGCCTTTCGAGAGGTGCAATCGGCGGCGAAGGTTCTTTTGGCCGAAGGAGCGCGTGAGTTCTACCTGGCAGAAGCACGACGTGGTGGCGCCACTCAACAAGCGACAACGAACGCAACGTCGTCTCCTACCGCTCCATCGACTTCAACTGCTCAGCGAACGGCCCAGACGCGTTCTCGCGCCCACCGGCGCCCGATCCTCTTAGTAGCCGCGATGTTTGGTTTCGTGATCGCTCCGCATCTTCGAGAACTCGGTGTTACGTGAGACCCGTTGCCGTTCCACGACCTCTGCGAAGCGATGCAGTCACTTGACTGGGTCTTTTTCGCCGCTTGGTTGTGGCTCAGGAAGCCGGTAACGACCTAATTCGCATATTTCATAGTTCACGGTTGCCAATAAGTAAAACGACTAATGGTTACTTGATGAACTGCCAAGGTCAGGCGCTTGGGCGCGAGAAGGCGTCTACGCTGATTGCTCGGGTTATCTAATTGAGCTAGACATAAGACAACGACGAAATGAAATATATGAAACTGAACAAGACCAGCCTGATTACCGCAGGGGCACTCATTGCTTCCCTTAGCTTCTGCGCAGGAACGATTACACCGGCTGGCGCTTCGATGAGTCCATCAGCTAAAAAATGGTTCATCACGTATAGTTCGGTCATGAAAAGTTACCAGTCGGACATCAAAGCGCTTGATGCTGCAAACGATGCTTCTTTTGCAAATGTATGTGGAAAATTTCAAAACTTAGGTCTGAAACTTGTTACTGCTCCATCACCCGGCGACAAAACACTGAAAACACTGGCTTACGAGGCCTTTACTACAATCTCTAACACCAGCCTCGACTGCCTGTCTGCGGGGGAAGCCTTGCTTCTAGGAGCATCCGCTAAAAACGGCAAAGTGAAAAAACTTCTCAATGATTTTAACTATTGCGATGTTCTCTATACACGAATATTTGCCCGACTAAAGCAACTGACAAGCTAAGGCGTCAGCGAAATTGAAAGATTGACGCGCTGCGTCGTACACGTGATTAGTGTTTCCTCAATGACTGGAAAGAGATTCCGATGAAGTTTTTCGCCAGATACGCCGTTCTTGTCAGTCTCATTGCAACATCCGGGGTAGTTGCCATTCAGGGTACCGCAAGCGCCAATCAGTCGTGGGGCTCATACTTCAAGATCTGCAAGCCGATCCTCATCAACGAGTTCAGCCCTTCACTTCGCCAACTCTTTAGTGATACCAACAAGTTGAATCTTTCAGGGATGAATCGTGACATGAAGTCGGTCTTAAATTTTGCTGGCCGTGAAGCGAGTTGTGCGAACTCTCCCGACAAAACTCTCAACAGAGACGTCAATGCCCTCAGCACGATGGTGGCCGCCACAATGGTTGTCGGTCAGGAGTTTTTGAGCGGAAGCGCAAAAATTGCGTCCTACGAAGCCGGGCTCGAAAGATTTACCCCGCTATGGCAAAAAATGGCCAAACAACTCGCGTACGACCTGGCCGATCACGGGTAGCCATCTGCTCCAAACTCGTCACTACGAGTTGATACCGTCCTTGCACCCCGACATCCAGTCCCCCTCGTTGTAATTACCACTTACTTGTGTCCAGAGTTGTCCGCAAGTGTAGGAAGCGTTCGATCCGCCGAGGCTGATACCGCTATATGAAACACCTGCGTGAAACCCAGCCTTGTAGGAGGCATTGTTTGAACCGTTACCCCCTGAGTTTGCGCCGATAATGGCCAAGATGATGACTACGAGAATCGCGGCAAGAATTACTACTCCCTTTTGCGAACTACGTTTTGACCGCCGCGGCGAGTTTGTGGTCGTCTTAGAAGCCTGGCTCGATGGCCCAACGGCTGGCGGAGTTGCGTGGGGAGTTTTGTGTTGTGCACAAAGCCAGCCATTCTCGCCTTTGAACCAACCATGCATGACCGCTTGGTCATAAGCCACCGAAACATTTTCGGTCGCGGGAGAGAATTTGGTAGTGCAGCCTGGATGACAACAGTGGAACAGTTCCATCGTCAGAAGGTACTACCAACTATGTCTGGGTACCGAATTACTCGCTTGATTCGTTCATCGAATACCAAACTTCTTTGACGGGTACCATGCCGTGCCGTACGTTAGTGAACAGGCGGGGCACATCTTCATTAAAGTCGCCGCGCCTATACCGCGCCTCGATCTCGTCGAGTGTTGGTTCGGCTTCGCCAATACCAACCAAAATTTTGACTAAAACCTTTCCATTTCTTCTTACGGTTTGGGTGAGTAGCGACCGAATTGACTCATTACGCTCCCATTCATTCAAGACATCTAACATCTATTTCTCCTAGTTGGCGCCGTTTTAGTGGCCGACAATATTGTCTCACCCCATTTCCACTCTTTAACCGTGACATCTTCGCTGTGATGATTTTCCATACCAGATCCAGATCAAGAGCATCGGCCTTCGGCCTCCGCTGCCAGCCCGATTTGCGGCTGTCGTCGCCCGCTTCGCGGTCGCTCCATCCGCAAATCTGGGCCGGGCAGGGCCACACTCAACACCGGAGAGTAAGTGGGCATGGCTCATCTGCACTTGGCGGCAAAGCACGTTGAGATTGAGTCGGATTAGACCCTGAGAGGTCTGATGCGCGGATACTCCGGGGGAAGGATGCGCCAGCCGATGACTACGTAGGTTTCGGGCTGCTTTATGAAACTTTTTGCGTAGTCACGCCGACGCTGCCTGACATCCTTGAAGGTCATTCCCCATCCTCGTGAGAAAGCCAGAATGTGACCTCGGAAGCCCCAGCCGTTGTAGGCGAGTTGGTGGCGACGGCAGAACTTGTCGTCCATCTTGCCGACATAGAAAGTGTGAGCGTCGGGGTCGTAGCGGCGTCCAAGTGCACAGTGGCGACCTTGCTTGCAGCTGCAACCGCGCAGGGCAGACTTCTGCATCTGTGCGCGATGGGCGGCAGGTCCATTCGTTGATGTGTCCGTGCCTTTCAACGAGTATGAAACGAGTTTCAGTAAGTAGTAGCCGACTTGCTTCTTGTCATCCTTGTCAATGACTTTGACATCAACCTGCTCACCCCACTGCCACCCATCGTGCGACACCGGCTCCGAGAGGACGTTTGCTTCTTCATCTGCCTTTCCGAGAACTATTTCTCTTATCAGTTCCGGAGCGATTGCCCCCTTCACGAGTACATGAAAGTGTATGAGGCCGCGTGTCTGAAATTCCGCGACGCGTGCGTAACTGAGTTTTTCGTTCCGAGCCCTGCCGAGTCTTTGGAGAGTGATGGCGAGTAACCGGCTCGATGCTGCGTTGAAAGCTGCGGCTAAGTCGTACCGGTAGGTGGCGGGGTCTATGGGTGTACCGATGCGAACATCGTCCTCGCGGTGCGTGTGCTTGCAAGAGCAACGGACCACATGAGATTTCTTTGCCTTGCGTTTCTTCACTACTCGCTGATGCGTTCTTCCGAACATCTGAGCGCCGGGCGCCGTGAAAGTGATGAAGGTGTAGTGCGTGACGGGAGTTTCAGTATTCGCTACGCCTTCGTTGAAGACACTCATGGCGTCGCGTTTGTAAACCTCGGAGCAGTGCGGGCATCGTTCTGCGAGACGGCTACCGCAATCTTTTTCGATTGTGCGTCCAAGGTAGATTTCACCGGTGGAAGTGTCAGCACATCTCATCCTCACTGGTATTGGGTGACTGCATCCCGGCGTGGTTGTCTGCGTGCGGTCGAGACCGATCTTGTCCATGACAAGAATGGTCCCGAGGCCGTAAAGCTGCGCACTCAGGGGCAGTTAGATGCATGAAAAACAGGCGAAATTTACTTTTATCATCCAGCGGTATACAAACGTGTATCGGTTCGTCATCGAATCCTGAACCGGGGACTACCAACCAAGCGCAAAGACTTGGAAACCATTGGTGTCCAGTTCTGGGCATCGTCGTAAGCCAGCATTTTCTGCAGTGCGAGCGGCGGCATGGTTCGTCGCTCTCGTACGCGCCACCACGGGCCACTTTGGTTGGAGAGACGAGTCCACGATCTTCGCTTCCTTCGCTGCTTCGACGGCGAAGCCATTGCCCCAAGCACTGGGAGAGAAGCGATAGTAAAGATTCCAGCACTCTCTTTCCAAAAAGAGTTGGGGCTCTACGCCCGCCATCCCGATTACGTCGCCACCAAACTCAACTGTCCAGTAGCCGACACCGTGCTCTTCCCAACCGAGAATAAACTCGCAAAAAGTTTGCACGTTTTGGTCTGGGCTAGGTGCTCCGCCGGGACGATGAAGGTTCGTCCTCGGATCCGAGTCGATAGCGACAATTGACTTGACGTCATCCATAGTCGGCCGACGAAGTCGCAATCGAGCAGTGACGCGAACTTCGATCTCGATCGCCATAGAACCGAAGGTAATGCATCGACGCTCGTCTTGGTCGCATTCAATGAACCGTGATAATCTAAACTCAACGAACTGGCCAGCACCGCCAGCACTCGTTGGTTGAATAGCCATCGACTAAAGCTGCAGGTATTACGGTCTTGGCGACCGTTGAGAGTAGTGACGGTTCGAGAAATCATCAAGATGCTTGTGGATGACGGCTGGTTTCTGAGTCGCCAACGTGGTAGCCATCGGCAGTTCCATCATCGCTCGAAGCCTGGATGCGTGACGGTGCCGGGTCACCTGTCCGACAAGGTTCCAAAGGGCACCCTCGCTAACATCTTGAGACAAGCCGGATTGAGGAGGCGAAACCAATGACTGAGTACACCATCGTGATTGAGGACGCTGGTACAAACTTTGCCGCGTACGTTATTGGACTTGATGGAGTGATCACGACAGGGAAGACTGTCGACGAGGTCGTCGAGAATATGCGTGAGGCGATTCCGTTTCATCTCGAAGGAATGCGCCTCAATAGTGATGAACTGCTAGAGCCGATGCCGATAGTAAAGACAATTCACGTTGCCCCGCAGTCGTAGAGCTTTTATCAAAGCGCGATAGACCAATGTCTATCGCTTTTCCTTAGAGTACTGACTCCGAGATGTTGTGACGGCAAGATCTTCGCCTGACTGTAGATTGACGAGATGATTCGGCTTGTTCCAATATCTGACCAAGACCTCAAGGTGTGGCTCACAGCGATGTGGACGGACTATCGCGCGCAACTACTGGGCACCGGACTTACCTCCGAAGAAGCATCGCTGAACATCGAGCAAAACGAAAAGGCACTCTTCGTCGACGGCGCGCCGAATGATGATCAACGCATCTTTGACGTGATGGACAATGAGACAAAGGTGGGTACGCTCTGGCTCGCTACGAGAGAAGAGCGGAGTGCGGGGGAATGGTTCGTGTACGACATTGTGATCGACGAAGAGTTTCGAGGCAAAGGCTTTGGGCGCAGCACGATGAAAGCCGCGGAGGACTACGTCAAGAGTCAAGGTGGCACGAGACTCGCCCTCAATGTCTTTGGCCCCAACGCGGTCGCCCGTGGCTTGTATGAATCGCTTGAATACAAAATTATGAACATTGGGATGAGGAAGGACCTCGTCTGAGTCGAACGGCGGCTGATGTCGTTGGACCAATGTCTATTCCTTTTTCATAGAAAACAGGGGTAGCCGTGCGCCCGATTCGGTTGAGATCAGTATTCGATATTTCGGCGAATCGATTCTCGTTCAAGTGGTCATGTGATTAGTTTGTTTTCATGATCTCAGTCTCGATTCAAGGTCAGATGAAGAGCACGTCACAGTGGCTTACATTGGCGAGGTTCGCCGATGTATCTGGTTTCGACACGTTGTATGTGGCCGACCACCCAGGGACTTCACCCGCTCCGTTCGTTTCTTTGTCGGCCGCCGCTGTGGTTACGGAGAGAATTCGTCTCGGTACCTGCGTACTCAACGCTGGCCGATGGGAGCCATTCGTACTTGCAAGCGAAATCGCCACACTCGATGTGCTGTCCGGTGGACGTTTGTTGTTAGGCATCGGAGCAGGTCACACGCCAGCAGAGTGGTCGATGGTTGGATTGGAAATACCTCTTCCGGTAGATCGGGTGGCCCGACTGGTCGAAGTCGTCGAGGCAGTGCGCATGCTGCTTAGGGGAGACCAAGTATCGATGTCGGGTGACTACATCAAGATGTCAGATGCACTCCTGAACGTACCGAGTCCAATTCAAACGCCGATTCCTCTCATGGTCGGAGGCAATGGACGACGCCTTCTCACGTTTGCGGCGGAGAACGCAGACGTCGTGGGGGTTTCGGGGTTAAGTAAGACTTTGGCCGATGGTCACTCTCACGAAGTCGATTGGCATTCGGACTCATTGAATCGGACCTTCGATCTCGTCAGGTCAGCTTCCGGAGCGCGGGGGCGCAACGTGAGCATTGAGGCTCTCGTACAGCACGTTGAGTTCACAGAAGATCGCGAGAAGTTTGCGAGCAAAATTGCTCACCTTATTGAAGGGGCTTCTGCTCAGGATCTCTTGACGTCACCGTTCATGTGGATTGGAACCCCGGCGACGATAGTTCAGCAACTACGAGACTTCGAGCAGCGCTGGGGAATTTCGAGGTATGTCGTTCGCGAAGACGCTGCTTCGCAAGCTGTCGAAATTCTCGAAATGTTGGGAAGTGAGAGTCGAGTCGAGTACCCGAACGATTGAATCTGTATCTAAAAATGTTTGGGTAATCGTCGGGGAAACATATGCCAATGTCTAACGACCGCGGGTCGCTCGAAGTGCCCCGCGACGACGTGCCGTGAGGCTCGGTTCTGGTAAGGCATAATGAAGCTTGTGCGCGATAACCGTCGAGATCACTCGCTCAATCTCGTGCCAGCGTCCAGTGAGGATTACCGAGAACTCGCTCGAAGGCGACTGCCCCGTCAACTCTTTGATTACATAGACGGTGGTTCCTTCAATGAGGTAACGCTCGCGGCGAACCGGGATGATCTGCACCGACTGCGTCTCCGTCAGCGAGTACTGCGCGATGTTTCGGAGCGCAGTCTCGCCACCTCAGTGATGGGTGAGCAACTCTCTCTCCCGTTGATTTTGGCGCCCGTTGGTTTTGGAGGAATGTTTGCCAAGCGAGCCGAGGTCCAAGCCGCTCGGTCCGCCGAGCGAGCCGGCATCAGTTTCTGTGAATCGACGCTCTCCGTTTGCTCGATTGAAGAAGTAGCGGCGATGTCGAAACGGCCGATCTGGTTTCAGCTCTACATCATGAAGGACCGTGCGTACGCCGAGGATTTGATGGTTCGCGCGCAAGCGGCGGCCTGCACCACTCTGGTACTGACTGTCGACCTTCCGGTAGTGGGGCGACGCTACCGCGACGTTCGAAATGGCATCAGTGGAAACGTTTCGCGAGTCAGTCGCCTGCGACGGGGTCTCGATCTAGCTCGCCACCCGAGGTGGACCCGCGAGGTGGCCTTGGGCGGCCGACCTCTGACGTTCGGGAATCTGGAACGGGCGTTGCCGAATGCTCGAGTGCCGGGAGACTTTCAAGGGTGGGTGGCGAGTCAGTTCGATCCGAGTGTGACCTGGGATGACCTCGCGTGGCTACGTTCACAGTGGCGTGGAAAAATTGCCTTGAAGGGCATTCTCGATCCCGAAGATGCCCGAGAGGCGGTGGCGCGCGGGGCGGACGCGGTGATCGTCTCGAATCATGGAGGACGACAACTCGACGCCGTGCCCTCGACGATCTCAGCCCTTCCCGCCATCGCCAGCGCGATCGGTGACCAGTGCGACGTGCTCATCGACGGAGGTATCCGTAGCGGACTGGACGTCGTCAAGGCTCTCGCGCTCGGCGCTCGAGCGTGCCTCATCGGGCGACCGTGGGCCTTTGCGGTTGCCGCCCGGGGTGAAGACGGCGTCGATCACCTGTTGAGGATTTATCGCGAGGAGATGCTCGCCGCTCTTGGACTCACGGGTGTGACCAACGTCAACCAATTAGACGCATCGATTCTGACCACACCTTGAACCCGTCTGAAGTGTGGCCATGGTCCACCTGAGCGGACCGTGGTGACAGATTTTTCAGCCAAGTGGGTGGTGCTTTCGAGATTCCAACCTCGCTGGTGCCCCATGTTCTTTAGCCCGGATTGGCAGGTGCGGGATGTCGAGAAGGGCTTAAAGCCAGCAAAACGATCTGAATCTTTATGTATGACAGAACGTGATACACTAACTCTATGGAACACGTCGCGCGTCTCGCGGTCTCGATTCGCTTGGATGATGAGTCGCAGCGGGCTCTTCACGCCCTTGAAACAACGGGGCTAACTCGCTCAGAAGCGATCCGAAAGGGTCTGTGTCTTGCGGCCGAGCAGCTCGGACGTTTGGAGATGATTCGCCGTGAGGCGGAGATGGTGACGGCAGATCAACAAGATCGGCGAGAGATGTTGGAGATTGCGGCTTTTATGGAGAGTCTCCGTGCCGAGGGGTGACATCGTTCGCCTGAGCCCTCCTAAAAATGAAGGTCGCGAACAACAAGGCTCTCGTTTTGGCGTGGTGATTCAGTCCGATGCATTGGCTCCCTTGTCTACCGTGCTGGTGGCGCCTACTTCCCAGAGCGCTCTGTATACACATTTCCGTCCCGTCATCAATATTGGCAGCGAGCAGACAAAAGTCTTAGTTGAACAACTCACCGCTATTGATGTTCGTCGTGCTAGCGAAACGGTCGGCCACGTTTCGACTGAGGAGTTGTGGTCAATTGACGACGTCGTGGCGCTCGTGGTCGGTCTTCACTAGACCATTGCCACTCCCACCGATAATGGCGATCGGCGAACTCCTCAGGGCCGTGCCTCTCAATCTGAGAACGCCCCGCCTACTTACCCGAGCAGATTGATTGCCCAAGAATCTGCCAGACTCTCGAGATGGACAAAGAACTCTGGGCAAATGTTGATGACTTCGTTGATTCTCTTCTTGTAGCGCCGGATAATTCACTCAGCGACGCACTACTTGACAGCACTGCCGCGGGGCTACCGCAGATCAACGTGGCGCCGAATCAGGGCAAGCTGCTTGAGTTGTTGGCTACCATCAACCGGTCCCGTCGGATCCTGGAGATCGGCACGTTGGGCGGCTACAGCACCATATGGATGGCCCGCTCGCTGCCCGATGACGGGGAGTTGGTTTCGCTGGAACTCGATGTGCACCACGCGGCGGTCGCGCGCAAGAACATTGATCGAGCTGGCTTCGGCTCGAAGGTGGACATTCGTGTGGGGCCGGCCGTTGACTCCCTGCGGGACATGATCAGCGAAGGGGTCGAGCCCTTTGACTTTGTCTTCATCGACGCGGACAAGGAGGGGTACCCGCAGTACTTCACACTGACGATGGAGTTGTCGTGCCCGGGAACCGTCATCGTGGCGGACAATGTCGTTCGCGACGGAGCGGTATCGGACGCCGCGAGTTCAGATGGCCGGGTCCAGGCCGTGCGCCAGTTTTTGGATCTCGTAGCCACTGATCAGCGCGTCGAAGGCACGGTCATTCAAACGGTGGGGAGCAAGGGGTACGACGGCTTCGCCCTGCTTCGGGTCCTTTAGTGACTCCGATACCAGATCGTTCCGCTCACCGACGTCCGATCAAATGACGGCGCATTCCGGAGGTGGTTTTTTCAATGAGATTAACGAGTGATCCGGTCAGAATATTGAACGCACGGCTGTAGCGTCGTTCACGTTGTGATCACGACGCTGAACGCCATCTTGCTCATCGGTGCGGGAGTCATCGCGGGGGTCATGGGCTCGGCCGGGGGGATCACGTCGCTGATCTCGTATCCCGCGCTCCTGGCCATCGGCATCCCTCCCTTGCCCGCGAACGTCACAAACGCGGTGGCGCTCGCCGCCGCCTTTCCCGGCTCCGCTTTGGGCTCACGCCTCGAACTCAAGGGTCAAGGTCCATGGCTCCGTCGTTGGGCGTTGACCGCAGTGTTGGGCGGCGTCGTGGGCGTTGCTCTTTTGCTCATCACACCAGATCGAGTCTTCAATCGAATCGTGCCATTTTTGTTGGCGGCGGCAGCGCTGGTTCTTCTCGCGCAACCGAGGATCTCACGATGGCACAAGAGTCGTCTCCAGCGCGGCACGAAGTACATGCTTCCCGTGGGTCTGTTTGTGGTGTGTATTTATGGCGGTTACTTTGGCGCGGGCTCGGGGATCATGGTCCTGGCGCTACTGCTCCTCACCGTCGACCAGGAGTTTGCGCGGGCCAATGCACTAAAGAACATGATCCTCGGCGTGGCGACCGTCGCGGTGGCCGCGGGATACTTGCTCTTTGGCCCCGTTTATGTCGCCGCGGCGCTGTTACTCGGTGTTGGATTGTTGGTCGGCAGCTTCTTTGGACCTTCCGTGGCGAGACGCGTTGCGGGCAACGCGATGCGCGTTTTCGCGGCGCTGTTGGGACTGGGACTGGCCGCATGGCTGTGGGTCGCCCATGGGTAGAAGTCACCGCACGGACCGTTGCGCGCACTCCGTGGCGATCTTGTATTCCCTTAGAGTGGGGTCGAGAAACGAAAGAGCCGTCGGGGTGTGGTGCGGTTCTAGGAGAAGCGAAAAGTGATGCGTTACGCCGACATGGACGTGGCCAACAGCCCGTTGGATCTGATTGGCCATACGCCAATGGTGCGCTTGGCCCGGATCGGCCGCGACCTGAAGTGCGATCTCCTCGCCAAATTAGAGACGACGAATCCCGGTGGCAGCTCCAAGGACCGGCCCGCGCTCACGATGGTGGAGGCGGCCGAGCGTGACGGCCTCTTGGGACCCGGTTCGACGATCATCGAACCGACCAGCGGCAACACCGGCGTGGGACTCGCGATCGTGGCCGCCCAGCGGGGATATAAGTGCATCTTCGTGATGAGTGACAAGATGGCGCCCGAGAAGATCGACGTCCTACGCGCCTACGGCGCCGAAGTGGTGGTCTGTCCGACGGCGGTCGCCCCCGAGCACCCTGATTCGTACTACTCCACGGCCGAACGGCTGACCAAAGAGACGCCCAACTCCTTTCGGCCCGACCAGTACTCCAATCCCAACAATCCGCGCGCGCACTACGAAGCCACGGGCCCCGAGATCTGGGAACAGACCAAGGGCCACGTGACGCACTTCGTGGCCGGCGCGGGCACCGGCGGCACGATCAGCGGCGTGGGGAAGTTTCTCAAGGAACGAAATCCCAATATCAAGGTCATCGCCGCCGACCCGCAGGGTTCGGTGTTCTCGGGTGGGGCCGGACGGCCGTACTTGACCGAAGGGGTCGGCGAGGACTTCTGGCCCGAGAACTACGACGTGTCCCTTGTCGACGAAGTCATCGCCGTGAGTGACGCCGACGCCTTCGCGATGGCCCGAGAGGTAACCCGGCGAGAGGGCATCTTGATCGGCGGCTCGGGCGGCACGGCCGTGGCGGCGGCCCTTCGCGTGGCGGGCCCGTTGCCCGAAGAGGCGGTCGTCGTGGTGCTCATTCCCGATTCGGGTCGGGGGTACCTCTCGAAGGTATTCAACGACACCTGGATGACCGACTTTGGTTTCCTCCGTCCCCATAAGGAGAACGACGCGGGTGACGTGCTTGCGGCCAAGATCTCGCGCCAAGCCGACACGCTGGCCGACTTGGTCCTCGTGACCGAGGACGTGCTCGTGCGCGACGCCATCTCCTTGATGCGAGAGAAGGACGTCTCACAGTTGCTGGTGACCGTTACGGCTGAGTTGCCCCTGGCGGCCAAGGAGGTCTCGGGGTCGCTGAGTGAGTTGGGGCTCTTAGAAGCCACGACGCGCGACGCCTCGGTGTTGGACCTTCGAGTGAAGGAGGTGGCCGACCCGTCCTTGCCCATGGTGGGCGTGGGGGTGAGCGTCACCGAGTTGACCCGCCGCTTAGGCACCTCGGCGGGGGTGTTGGTGCTCGACGGGGGACATCCGGTCGGGGTGCTCACCAGGAGTGACCTTTTGGGATTCCTAGAACAAAGGAGTGAGCGGTGAACGGTTTCAATACTCGGGCGATTCACGTGGGATCAGAGCCTGATCCCGTCACCGGGGCCGTCAACCCGCCGGTCTACCTGACGTCGACCTACGCCCAAGACGGCGTGGGCGTGCCGCGCTTCTCGGACTACTCAAGGGTGGATAACCCGACGAGGGCGGCCCTCGAGACCTGCCTGGCCGACCTCGAAGGGGCCCGACACGGCGTGGCCTTCGCCTCGGGCCTGGCGGGTGAGGACGCGCTCCTTCGCACGCTCGCGCCGGGCGATCACGTCATCTTGGGCAACGATGCCTACGGCGGGACGTACCGGCTCTTGACGCGCATCTTTGGCGAGTGGGGGGTGGGTGTCGCCTGCGTCGACCTCAGTGATTCAAAGGCCGTGCACGCGGCCTTCACGAAGACGACGAAGATGCTCTGGGCCGAGACGCCGAGCAATCCTCTCTTGAACGTGGTCCCCATTGCCACGCTGAGCGACCTGGCGCACGAATGCGGCGCGATGATGGTCGTCGACAACACGTTCGCGACGCCGTACTTGCAGCGTCCGCTCACCCTCGGCGCCGACGTGGTGGTGCACTCTACGACCAAGTACGTCGGTGGCCACTCCGACGTACTCGGCGGCTTCGTTGCGACGAACAGTGACGAGCTCGCGGCGAAGTTGAAGTTCCACCAGTACGCCATTGGCGCCGTGCCGGGGCCCTTTGACTGCTATCTGTTGCTCCGAGGACTCAAGACGCTGGGCGTTCGAATGGATCGCCACTGTGCGAACGCGCGCGCCGTCGCGACCTTTTTGGTGGACCACCCCTCGGTGGAGAAGGTCTACTTTCCAGGACTCGCGGACCACCCGGGCTACGAGGTGGCCAAAGAACAGATGAGCGATTTTGGCGGCATGGTCAGTTTCACCGCGAAGGGCGGCGTCGACGTGGCGAGGAAGGTCTGTGAATCGACCTCGTTGTTCACGCTGGCGGAGTCATTGGGAGGCGTGGAGAGCCTTATCGAAATGCCCTCGGCGATGACACACGCGTCAACCGCCGGTTCGACCCTTGAGCCACCGGTCAATCTCATCCGCCTGAGTGTGGGTATCGAGGACATCGACGATCTGCTCGCCGATTTGGCGCACGCTCTGTCGCTGTAGGCAGCGACCTCGCTCCCCCCACCTTTGTAGGCTGACGCGGTGCCGAGTGACATCAATTTATCCACCGTGCCCCAACGAATCGTGGTTCAGGGACCTTCCGGGAGCGGCAAGTCCACCTTGGCCACGGCGTTGGCTCGCGCGCTCGGTATCCCCTATCTCGAACTCGACTCGATGTACCACCTTCCAGGTTGGACGGCGCTTGACGAGGACATGTTTCGCGGCAAGGTCGCCCGCTTTGCGTCCCAACCACGATGGGTCAGTGACGGCAACTACCGGGTGGTGCGCGACCTCCTGTGGTGCCGCGCGGACTTGATCGTCTTCATCGATCTGCCTCGGCGTCAGGTGATCGCGCGCCTTCTACGGCGAACAATTCGACGGGCGCTTTGGCGCGAGGAGCTCTGGAACGGGAATCGCGAGTCGCTCCGCAATCTGATTTCGCGCGACCCCGAGCGCAACATCGTCCTGTGGTCGTGGAACACCCACGCGAGATACCGCGATACCGTGCCCGACGAGGCTCGTGCCGACGCGCCGCACGCCGAAGTCAGAGTTCTGCGAGGTGCGAAAGCGGTCGAATCATTTCGTAGAAACTTTGGCGCCTAGCAGGTAAGTAACGTAACGGGGACGGTTTCGCTCAGGGGCGAACGGTGACGATCGAGGGGTGAGTTGCGTGTCACGAGTGAGTGCCGGTTCCCTATCGATGTCGCTCGACGGCTTCGTGGCCGGGCCAGATCAAGACGAGCGCCATCCCCTCGGCGTCGGTGGCACCCGACTCCATGAGTGGATCTTCGCTACGAGGTCGGGCCGCCAGATGATTGGTCAGAGCGGGGGGAGTGAAGGGGTTGATGACGACTTCTTCCACATGAGTTCAGAGGGAGTCGGCGCGACCGTCATGGGTCGCAACATGTTCGGTCCGGTGCGTGGTCCATGGGAAGGATCTGACTGGCGCGGTTGGTGGGGGGACGAGCCTCCCTTTCACCACCCCGTCATTGTCCTCACGCACTACGCACGCCCGGACCTAATAATGGGCGACACCATCTTTCATTTCGTCACCGGTGGTCTCGAGTTCGCCCTGTCGCGGGCGTTCGACGTCGCGCAAGGTCGAGATGTTCACGTCAGCGGCGGTGCCGCCATTGTTCGCGAGTTCTTAGCGGCGCAGCTGGTTGACGAGTTGCGATTGTCCGTCGTGCCAGCGCGTCTCGGCGCGGGAGAGCGACTTCTCGAGAGAGTGGGGCAGTGGCCACCGGGTTATGAGTGCCGAACCGTCGCGCCCGGCGAAGGCGCCACTCACTACGAGCTGGTTCGCGCTGGGTCGTCAATTCACTAAATCCCTCTCAGAGCGACGACTTCACCCCAAGGACCTGAACGAGGTCCAATTGCGCGCGGCGTAGCCTTTTCTCATGTCGTCCACGGCGAAAGTGTTTCGCACCGATGAATCGAATCTGTCAGATCTCGCCGCACTTCGCTTCCAATGGCGAACTGACGAGCTTGGTGAGCGGGGACTGAGCCCGGAAGAGTTTGACGCGAGATTTCGTGAGTGGTGCACCGTCCACTGCGAATCACACGTGGGGTACCTGGCCACCATTGGCGAGGTGGGAGTCGGCAGCGCGTGGCTTGTGATCGTTGATCGGGTGCCTGGTCCCGCCAAGTTCGTTCGTCGCGGAGGGATGATCCAAAGCGTCTACGTGTCGCCCGCGCACCGAAACCGTGGCGTCGGGTCCGACCTCGTGGAAGTGCTGATGAGCGAAGCTCGTGCGAGGGGCTTGGACTACCTCATCGTTCATCCTTCGGAGAGGTCCTTCCCCTTTTATCGCCGATTGGGGTTCACGGCCGCGGAGAAGGCGCTCGAACTTCGATTCGCATTGGCGTAGCGGTCATTAATTCGTTTCGTCTCAGCGGACTTCGCTACTCGCTCTTGTCCTCGATCTCCCACGCGTGATCGACGACGTGCCAGGCGCATCGCCGTATCGCGTAGGCGACGGGCCACTTGGCATTTGGCCCCCCTGCCTTGAGCGTGGTGACCACGACATCGCGCTGTTCGTCCCACGGGGTACGGGGAGCGACGCGAAATCCCATTCGCGAGCAGTAGACGCGCTCTGCTTCGCGAACGTGATCGACGATGGCGTCTCGATCGCGGCCGCCACCGCGAGGTCCCTTTCGCATTCTGGCGGGCGCGTTCGCGACGACGGCGTCGAAGTAGTTCCAACAGTCCTTCAGTACGCCAATTTGTCGATTTAACTCACGCGGCACGAGAGACGGCTCGTCCCACGGTCCTCTCGCGTCGGGCGCGCCGAAATCCGTCGTGCCGTTTCCCCCGACGGTGCCGATGACCTCGAGCGACCCGGGCGCAAAGGCGCCCGTCACGATCTGGGCGTAGCGCTCGCGGTAGAGATCGAGGGCCTCGAGGGCGAGGTCGGGGGTCTTAGCGTGGCGACACCAACCGGGCCAATCCAGGGAGGCGGCGAAGACTAGCTTCTTGCCTCGTTCTAGATACACGCGTGACGACGCCACGAAACACTCCTTTAGCTAAAACGTACTCCCCGATGCCAAAGGTCGGCCAGTGCACCGTCGGTAGGCTCAGGACGATGAATCTCGTCGAACCGTCAGTACGGGATAAAAAAGTTATGTCGCGACGCGAAGAGACACTGTGACCCTGTCGCTGGAGGTCTACACCAACTCGATTCAAGAGCACAGTGAAGCACTGGCCCGACTTGCGCCGAGGGCGATGGATCTACCGATCGCGCACTGTCCAGGATGGAGTGTAGAAGATCTCCTGCGTCACCTCACCGAAGTGCATTGGTTCTGGGCCACCATCGTCGAACAACGGCTTGACACCCGGCCCGAAGAGGGTCGGCCCGTCGACTTGCCGCGCTCGGAGTTGATTGCGCGTTTTCTTTTGGGCGCTCATCATCTGGTGGATGTGCTCCGATCCGCGAACCAGAGTGAGCACGTGTGGACTTGGGCACCCTCGCAACAGAATGTCGCCTTTGTCACCCGTCACCAGGTCCAAGAAATCGCCGTGCACCACTGGGACGTGGCGCACGCGCTGGGCAAGGACTTGGTGATCGCTGGTGACGTCGCCGCCGACGCGATCGATGAGTTTCTGACATTTTCGGTGTCGAGTGCGTCCGATCCCGCGGAACCATCGCGCCCGTCCCTCGACGGGAGTTTGAGCCTGCTATGTACTGACCTGGACGAGGGATGGACGGTTCGTGACGCGTCAGTCCCGGGCACGGTGGAATTTAGTGTCGGTACCGAGTCAGGAGTTCCCACGTTGTCCGCCTCGAGCAGTGACCTGTTGTTATGGCTCTACTCGCGCGTCCCGGTGAGTGGCGACGCCGAGGCGAACGCGCTGGGTGGGCGATTCCACGCGCTCTGCTTTACTGACTAGTTGAGCCATCTTCGCGGGACGTTGGCCCTGGGCTCAGATGCCGTTGGCCAATCTCGTGGCGTTAAGCAGCGCATTTTGGCCAACGCGCAGATAGCTCGGACGCTCGTGGAGACCAAGCGAGACCATCATCACCCCAAAAAAGATGGTCCAGCCGATCGTTCGCTGCAATGTCGCCTCATCGTCAAGACCGTACGCGCGGAAGAA
>DATLTW010000084.1:0-3539 GCA_035533495.1 Acidimicrobiales bacterium
GAGTATCGAAGTCCGATCTTGTGCATACCGCCGGCATCGTCGCGGCCGAGTGGCATTTGATCGACTCTTTCAGATTTCCGAACGCGAAGAAAATTTCACCTATGAGATTTTCAGCGAACCGTACACCGATTTCCCTCTTCAGCGCCCCCGATGACCAGGTGTTCGCAATCGCGCACGGGAGCTTCTGTCGTCATTACGAATTACGACGCCTTCACCACCGCGACCAGCTTGGTCAATGTGTCCTTGGCGTCACCGAAGACGAGAATCGTCTTGGGGTTGTAGAGCAGCTCGTTGTCGATCCCGGCGAAGCCCGGTCGCATCGAGCGCTTCATAAACACGACGTTCTCGGCCAAGTCCGCGTGGATGATCGGCATGCCGTAAATCGGCGAACCGGGCTCGCTGGCCGCGGGGTTCACGGTGTCGTTGGCGCCCACCACGAGGGCCACGTCGGCGGTCTGGAGCTCAGAGTTCGCCTCGTCCATCTCGAGCAAGTCCTCGTAGGGTACGTTCGCCTCGGCCAGCAGCACGTTCATGTGCCCGGGCATGCGCCCAGCGACCGGGTGGATGGCGTAAAAGACCTTGATGCCCTTGGCTTCGAGTACCTCGGCCAGTTCGCGCAGCACGTGCTGGCCCTGGGCGACGGCCAGGCCGTAGCCCGGGATGATGACGACTTTGCTGGCGTAACTGAGCAGCACGCCAATGTCCTCGGGCGTGCCCGAGCGCACCGTGCGCCCTTCGACGCCCCCGCCGGCGCTGGCGGTGATGACCGAGCCGAAGGCCGAGAAGAGCACGTTGGACAGACTGCGCCCCATCGCCTTACTCATCAGACGCGTGAGCAAGGTACCCGAGGCGCCAACCAAGATGCCCGCAATGATCAAGAGGTTCGAGCCCAACGTGAAGCCCGAGGCCGCCACCGCGAGCCCGGTAAAGGCGTTGAGCAGCGAGATCAACACCGGCACGTCGGCGCCGCCGATCGGGAGCACGAAGGCCACGCCCAAGACGAACGCGACCCCGAGCAGCGTCCAGAGCAGCACCGTTGAACCCGTGACCAAGATCGTCACGATCAGGGCCAGCGCGACCGCCCCCACGAGAGCGTTGATGATCTGTTGGCCGGGGTAGGTGACCGGTCGCCCCGTCATCAACTCTTGGAGCTTGGCGAAGGCGATGGCCGACCCGGCGAAGGAGATCGTGCCGATCAACACGCCCAGGAGAACTTCCAAGATCACGTAGGTCGCGGGGTGGGTGGACTTTATGTGAATGAACTCGGTGATCGATACCAGCGACGCGGCCCCGCCGCCGACCCCGTTGAAGATCGCCACCAGTTGGGGCATCGCGGTCATCTTGACGAAGCGCGCCACCGGCACCGCGACGATCGTGCCAATGAACATGGCGAGCAGGATCAGGCCCACGTGGTGCAACGCGTGACCGTCGACGAACTTAAAGAACGTGGCCACGACCGCGACCAACATGCCAAAGGCCGCCAGGAGGTTGCCCCGGCGCGCGTGCTTGGGGCTCCCGAGCCCCTTCAGCGCCAGGACGAAGGTGGTCGCCGAGAAGAGGTAGATCAGGTCAATCAGTGTCTCACGACTCATTTAGTGACCTCGTCGGGTTTCGCCGGCGCCTTGGGCTTGCGCCCCTTGAACATCTCGAGCATGCGATCGGTCACGACGAAGCCACCCATGACGTTCAGCGTGGCCAGGATGCACGCGAGAAAGCCCAGGACCTCTTCGAGATTGGTGTTGGCGGCGCCCAGAATGAGCATCGCGCCCACGAGAATGACCCCGTGAATCGCGTTCGAACCACTCATCAAGGGCGTGTGCAAGATGCTGGGCACCTTGGAGATGATCTCGGTACCCACGAAGGCGCCCAGCACCAAGACGGTGGCGTACTGCAATAAGGCGTTGGTCACTCAACGACCTCCTTCGCTTCGGGGGTTATGGGCACGTGGGCGACGCGAAGCGCCTCGGCGGTGGGCGCGTGATTCACTTGGCCCCCCCGCGCGATCGTCACGCCGATGACAACCTCGTCGTTCCAATCGGGGTGCAACTGACCTTGCGCGCCAAAGAGCGCGAAGAGCTTCAGGACGTTGTTGGCGTACATGAAACTCGCGTGCGTGCCCATTTCGGCGGGCGGGTTCGCCAGTCCAACGATGCGCACACCGTGGTGCTCGATGACCTCGCCGACTTTGGTCAGTTCACAGTTGCCCCCGCCGTCGGCGGCCATATCGATGATGAGCGAGCCTTCGGCCATCGCTTCGACCATCTCGGTGGTGACCAGAATCGGTGACTTACGACCCGGCACCGCGGCCGTGGTGATGACGACGTCGGACCCCGCGACTTCTCCTTGCAACGCCGCTTGTTGTTCCAAGCGCTCGTCGTCGGTCAACTCACGCGCGTACCCACCCGCCGCGTCGGCGGTGAGGCCGAGCTGGACGAACGTCGCGCCGGCCGACTCGGCCTCTTCTTTGGCGGCCGAGCGCACGTCGTAGGCGCGCACCTTGGCGCCCAAGCGCTTGGCGGTGGAGATCGCCTGGAGGCCGGCCACGCCCACGCCCATCACCAGCACCTTGGCCGGGCGAATCGTGCCCGCGGCGGTCGTCAGCAACGGAAAGAAGCGGTCGAGGCGCTCCGCGCCGGCGAGCGCCGCGCGGTACCCCGACACCGTGGCCTGGGAGGACAGCGCGTCCATGTACTGCGCTCGAGAGATTCGCGGCAAAAGGTCGAACGAGAGAATCGTGACCTTCCGGTCGTTCAAGACCTTCACCACGTCTAACTGCAAGAGCGGTGAGAGGAACGAGAGGTGCACCGAGCCCTCCGCCACGCGCGACGCCTCCTCGACGCTGGGAGCGTTGACGCGCAGATTGACGTCGCCCGACGCCGCCTCGACGATCGTCGCGCCCGCCGCGCGGTAACTCTCGTCGCTGTAGTGAGCGAGTTGACCGGCGCCTCGCTCGACGTCGACCTGCCAAGCATCATTGACGAGGGCCTTTACCGCCTCGGGGGTGAGTGCGACGCGCGTCTCTCCGGGGCGCGACTCCTTAAAGAGCGCAATTTTCATCACTCTTTTCTACCAGGCCCGCGTCAATGAATCGCAGGACCTAAGTCACGACTTGCGCGAAACGGATGATCTCGCGGACGAGTTCGCGCCGTGCCTCGAGCGGCCACCGTGGTCCATGGTCGTTGAATCGGACGTACTTCAAATCTCGTGGCGAGGCGACCGTACACCGGCTAGAAAGAGTCCATGGAAACTTTTGTCACCAACGTCCCTTCACCGGTGGGCCCCTGGGCCGTGGAGGGAACGGCCGAGGCCATCACGGCCATCCATCTCCCCTACGACCGGCGCCGCGCCTCTAAGGGCACGCCCCCTCGCGCGGTCCAGCGCGCCGCGACCCAACTCGAGGAGTACTTCAAGGGCAAGCGACGTAACTTTGACGTGCCGCGCGCGAGCGTGGAGGCGACCGAGTTTCAGCGTGACGTCTGGGACGCATTAGTCGACATTCCCTACGGACAGGTGCGCACCTACGGCGACGTCGCGCGAAG